>DAOVRB010000200.1 GCA_030628325.1 Methanomicrobiaceae archaeon
AACGGGGTGCCGCCGATTGCGGTCTGAAGGGCTGCGTTTGCCATGATTTCGGCTGCAGCGGCGGTGAAGGCTGCCTCTGATGGTGCCTTTATGCTTGCAGTTCCGATCTTTTTGGCGTCAACGTCCTCAAAGACTACCTTTGCGGTGTAGTTCTCGCGGTTGACGGTCACAGGATCGATTGTCACTTCACCGACCTCATATGAGGTGCAGGCGAACGGGTTGTCGATGATTATGCTCTGGACCAGTGCGGTAAAGGAGGCAAGGTCCGGGAACTGTACTGCAAGATCTCTTACTGAGGTCTTGGTGTGGTTTGTCTGAATAAAGTCAGCCATTTTATTTTCTCCGTTGTTTGGTAGATTGGTTGTTTTCCGGTGATTTCGGATGATTTGAGGTGTATTAACATTTCATCCTGTCAGGCAAAATCACCGGACTTCTCTGCCTGACTGATTATAAGGTTAACCAGTGGAGGTATGCAGACTGACCGTGCGAAGGGTGAAAACGGCAAAAGAAGGGTGTAGTTCATTGCAACCTGCCCTCTGAAGTTTTGTGGGTGTAAAAGTTCACAGAGAATGCAGTTGTCAGCTGCCCGCACGTATCTGCCCTCTTTGATGTCACAAATCAGCATATCATAAGAATTCTCTCGCCATTAAAGAGAGAAGTTGGCATAAAAACAGGCATGATTCATCTTTCTGCCAGGTGACAGAACGTCCGTCTGTTTTATACTTCCAGACTTCCAATTTAATGGAAGAGTTGAAAAAAATGGCAGCAAAAAGAGTCAAATTAGAGACAACAGAGGGAGACATTGTAGTTGAACTTTATGAAGACATGCCGGTTACGGCAGGTAACTTTGAGAAACTCGTAAACAAAGAATTTTATGACGGAATCGTCTTTCACAGGGTAATTAAAGGATTTATGCTGCAGGCAGGCTGCCCGCAGGGCACAGGTACCGGCGGACCGGGCTACACAATAAAAGACGAGTTTGTAAAGGGTCACCCGAACCTTCGCGGCACGCTTTCCATGGCAAACACCGGCAGCCCTGATTCAGGCGGAAGCCAGTTCTTCATAAACCTTGTTGACAACACCTTCCTTGACTGGGACAACACAGAGACACCCTCAAAACATCCCGTATTTGCTGAGGTTGTTACAGGTATGGAAGTCGTCGACAAAATCGGCAACGCAAAGACCGACGGAAGAGACAGACCGAAGAAAGATGTTAAGATTATCAAAGCCACTGTGCTCTGATTAGAATATTATTTTTCTTTCTTACTTTTTTGATGACGGTCAGGCGGTAATTCCCGGTCTGAAAAGGTGCAGTCAGCAATTGACACAGGAGACTACTACACAGAGATATTTCTGAACTTTCTGATATACTTAAGCAGATTTGTTGAGTCTCAGGTAGTATACTTATGGCTCAACATCTGTTTGTGAATCTGGAGAGAAGGATCAGGAGAGAAAACTGCACTTTCTCAGGGAACATCATCATTCTCCGGTACCTGTACGGGAGACTGCGATCAAAGGCATTGCAATTCCTGGCTGCAGGAGACGAGTTGAGTAGGCAATGAATCTTTTCCTTTGAAACGGAGAAATGTTACCTGATCTTTTACCCTGTAACGGAAAGATTGTTATACAATACACACCCTACAATAGAATTGTGTTAGAAGAGATTATAATACAGAACGCCTGGTGGAAGACCAGACATATCAGCAAATCAAGGCTTGGTACGATTGGCAGGCAGGATTTCGAGTCTCTCACACAGGAACTTGCAGACAAAAAGATAACATGCCTGTTAGGACCAAGGCGTGCCGGAAAAACAACCCTGATGTACGGGATGATCGATTATTTACTCAATAGTGGTGTGGATGAACGAAACATATTGTTCATATCTTTTGACAATCCAAAAATCAGGCTGACATTACAAAACGAATTTGATGAAATGTTGAGGGAGTATTCCAGCATGATGGTCAGGGAACCCATAGATAGCCTGACAGACACTGTGTATATCTTCCTGGATGAGATACATAAGCTTGATGATTGGGGAAATATCATCAAATACTGGCAGGATATGGGGCTGAAGATCAAGTTCATAGTCTCAGGTTCTTCATCACTTCGGATCTTAAAAGGCAGCGGGGAAAGTTTACTTGGGCGAATTTGCTTTCACCTGATCCTACCATTAACATTTTCGGAAATAACCTGCAGGCAGGTAGATGCAGACATCCATAATTTCGATGATATCAAAAAAGCATATGACAACCTGATTCTGGAAAAGCAGGATTTGCTCATAAAACTGGATGATTATATCCTCAAAGGTGGTTTCCCTGAAGTTTTTGATATGGACGATACAGAGAGTGTATATGATGTTTTAAGGCTTTACAAAACGCTAACAATAAACAGGGATATTCTCGATTTAAAGGATATCAAAGAGCCAAGGATCTTAAGCGACCTGACAGACCTGCTTTCGGATTTCATGTCCCAGAGAATAAACTATTCAGCATTTGCAGAAATTCTCAGTATAAAAGTGGACACAGTTAAAAATTACATTTCTTATCTTGAAGAATGCTTCATCGTTTATACTGCATACATGTATTCAAAGAAACAGGTAATATCAACGCGAAAGGAAAAGAAACTGTTCTTTATTGATTGCGGTCTTCGTAACTCTTTGCTTTTAAAAGAAATAAATGAACTCGAAAAAACAAAGATTGTGGAAAACCTTGTTTTTTCCCATGTGCTCTCCCTGAAAAAGAAAGAGTTGTTCCCTAAAATATTCTACTGGCAGGATAAAGCCAAAAATGAGGTGGACATAGTATTTACTTCAAATAACAGAACAATTCCCATAGAAGTTAAGTACACAAATGATATCGAAAAAAATGACCTCAAAGGTCTGGTGAAATTTTGTGAAATATTTAAGACGCAGGGCATAGTTGTGACAAAAGACCTGCTGAAAAAGGATGATAATATTACCTATATTCCGGCATGGTTTTTCCTGGTGATGACGCAGGCAGTTTCAAAAAAACCGGATGCTTCATGAGTTGAAGCCACAGGGGAGTACCTGATAACTGAATATCCCATAAATATAAGAAAAATTGACAACTCGTCGCAATTAGTAACACTTATATACAAAAAAATCATACATATTCAATACTGGATGAGATTTTGCACGACATCACCAAACACTGCACACATGTACACACGTACACCCTGAACTGACCAGAAATCTCCTCTATTCCTGTAATCGAATTATATCTGTCAGATTTCATCCAGTAATATTTTTGAGGGAATGACGGTAAGTATCAACCGGCATTCCCTCCTGATTTTTTCATAATCTCCATTCAGTGCCGGTTATATTGACATGAAACGCATAAAGCGTAGAGTATCAGGCACTTTTTGATGAAAACGTATATGACGTCTCAGCGTGTTAATGCCGGTTAAAAAATCCCCAGAATTCAAGCCCCGTCTTATTACCTTTTTTTCCTTCTTTAACATCACCTGCTCCACTCATTCGAAAGCACCTCTGCCTGCTTTAAAACCAGTTCAATAGCCTCATCAGCTTTATCCGGGGGATACTTATATTTCTGCAGAGTCCTTCTCACCAAAATCCTCAGATGAGCACGAACACTCTCACGAACCTGCCAGTCAACTGTCGTCGATTTCTTCAGTTTTTCAGTAATCTCTACAGC
>DAOVRB010000243.1 GCA_030628325.1 Methanomicrobiaceae archaeon
ATGACTATTGCTGTGCTTAATATCAACGTTAATGAACTGCTGTCAGGTGCTGGTCCTGTAGATTACCATACGGCGTTCTCTCTTTTCTGGCCGCAGATATTTCACTATGCAATTACTTTTGTGATTCTTGCGATGTTCTGGGTCGGGCTTCACGGGATGTTTCACAATATCAGGCATGTAGACAATACCTTTATCTGGTTGAATATGTGTTCACTGTTTTTCATCTGTCTGATGCCATTTTCCACGGCAGTTATAGGTGATTTCCCTGATTCACCGGCGGCAATTATTTTTTATGCGTTTAATCTCTTCATGATTGGCATAATTTACTATAGAATTGTCTGTCATGCATCAAAAGACAAACGCCTGCTTGTTCCTGAGGTAAGGAGTGAACTAATTGAACGGTCAAAGAGAAGGACGCTGATCATACCTGTAGTTTCTGTGTGTGTTTCAGCTGCGGCATTTGTGATACCGGAGTTTGCAACCACGTTATTTTTGCTGATATGGGTGGGGCATCTGTGGATTGAGAGGACAAGGTCTGATTTGTCCTGAAAAACAGGCATAATCTCTCTTTTGTTTTGAGAGAGTATTATATATCACAAATTGTCAAAAGCCATTCTGGCACAGCCTGTATTGTCAAAAACCAAACATTCCCTGACGTCTGGTTCTCAACTACAACTCCCCTCTTCTCTCAGCAGATGCCTTCGTATTTTTCCTGATATTGTTTTTGGGAGTGAATCGACAAATTCAACTCTGCGGGGGTATTTGTATGGGGCAGTGATCTCCTTCACATGCTCCTGCAATTCACCAGCCAGGGTATCAGAGGGTTCAAAACCGGGGGAGAGGACGACAAAGGCGCTGACAAGTTCTCCACGAATTTCGTCAGGTAAACCCACCACTGCGGATTCATGAACAGCCGGGTGCTCAAGCAGGGCACTTTCCACCTCAAAGGGGCCGATGCGGTAGCCTGAGCTCGTGATCACGTCATCCTCCCTCCCGACAAACCAGTAGTAACCGTCTTCGTCCCTGTATGCCATATCCCCTGTGTAGTACCAGCCGGAGACAAAGGCTGCCCGGTTTGCGTCCGGATTGTCAAGGTATTCAGTAAAAAGCCCGACCGGCCGGGGGTCAATGCCTATTGCAATCCGTCCCTCTTTACGGACCTCTACTGGTTTCCCGTCATCATCGTGAAGTTCGATCTGCCAGCCAGGGGCTGGTTTTCCCATTGATCCGGCCCGAACCTCAAAGCATGGGAAGGATGCGATGCAGAGAGGGGTCTCTGTCTGCCCGTAACCCTCATGGATCTCAAGGCCTGTTGCCTCTTTCCAGATCCGCATCGCCTCCGGGTTTAAGGGTTCACCGGCGCTTGTGCAGTACCGGAGCCTGGAATAATCGTAGTTTTTTAAGTTTTCGTGCATCAGCATCCGGTAGGCAGTAGGCGGTGCGCAGAATGTTGTTACCTTGTATTTTTCAAGGACCGGAGGGATATCCGCGGGTCTGAATTTCCCCCTGATGTCATAGATAAAGGTGCAGGCCCCCATAAGCCACGGGCCAAAGAGATTGCCATATGAGGATTTTGCCCAGCCTGTGTCTGAGAGAGTGAAGTGGATGTCGTCCCTTCTGATATCGAGCCAGTATTTTCCTGTGGTAATATGTCCGGGTGCCAGAGCGTGCGTGTGGAGGACCATCTTCGGTTTTCCGGTGGTGCCTGAGGTGAAATAGATTACCATCGGGTCATCGGAGCGGGTTTCAGGGTGATTTTCCCTCCTTCTGGGGGGATGTAACCCTTTCTCTTTCTGATAACTGATCCACCCGGGGAGTTCGCCGTCAGTCAGGCACCGGAGTCTGAGTGTCGGGCATTTGTCCATGATCTCATCGATCTTATGTGCATTCTCACGATCGGTAATTACCGCTTTGATCTCTGCTGTATTGATGCGGTACTGGAGATCCCCTGGTGTCAGCATTGAGGTACAGGGAGAGAAGACAGCGCCGAGTTTGATACAGGCCAGGCAGAATATCCACCATTCGGGGACGCGTGGGAGCAGGAGGGCGACACGGTCACCCTTCTGTATGCCATAGGCTGCAAGGAGGACTGCCGCCTGTGTGGAGAGGTCTGCCATATCTCTGAAAGTAAAGGTTTCTTCATGCCCCTGCTGGTCGACCCGGATCATTGCCGGATGTGCAGGGTCCTTTTCTGCCCATGTATCAATAACATCATAACCAAAGTTGTAGTATTCGGGCACCTCAATTGAGAACCCTGCACAGGTCTCTTCATAATCTGTCATATTGTGCTCTTCTTCTGCCATATGGGAATTGCCCCTCCCTGATTGTTAGATGTTCGTCAGGGGGTATTAATAGGTATGCATGCCCGACACGCCGGTCACGTCCGTCACCAGTAATAGGTAATACACTCGGGTATCCGGTGCTGTAGCAGATAGAGAGCAGTCAAATCTTTCTTTTCTGGAGAGAGAACTGCTAATATACAGAAATACAGTATAAACGAAATAGGTAGCGGGATTATTTCTGCTTCTTTATCTTCCCGGATTTGACAGACTGTTCCTTCTGAATCTTTTCAGGCAGAACTGATGCAGGTTCATCGTCGGGATTCTCTGGGACAAGCCTGTCCCTGCACCACAAGCTTAAGGGTCGTCTCCCGGTGTTTTGAGACACCCCCTTTTGCCTTTGCAATTGTTTCGAAATTGTCTGTCAGGATATCTGCCGAAATTCCGCTGTTTTCCTCTGTTTTTTGCATATCACGCATACCCAAACCTTCTGTCATATTCTCTGTAGTTCATCCATTCGACAACGACACTCACAGGATCACCGCCCGCACCGGCTATGAAATATAGCAGCCGCCACGAATCCGAAAGATTGTACTTCCAGAGATTCGGCAGTTTACCGTATTTTTATGTATAATATTTTGAAATCTTCTTCTTCTGAATATACACACCGACACGGCAGTCGGCTTCAATTGCATCAAAAGCATTCTTCAGCATCAGGACGGGTTTTTTATCCTCTCCCTTTCCTGAAGTATTGAGCCTCTCCCATTCAGCCCGCAAATCAACATAACTGCATTGATAATTGTAACTAATATGGGCTGATTTTGACAGACTCATGACTTATGTAAGGCAAAAAATTATATCTGAAGAGTACTACACTTGCATAGTCAGTCAGGTGGAGACGAACAGGACATGAATCTAATGATGAACATGCCGTTCAGACATATAAAA
>DAOVRB010000081.1 GCA_030628325.1 Methanomicrobiaceae archaeon
GTTTGTCATCCTGACTGAATCTTCTGCATTCTCCACAGTGCCCATCATCGCTCTGATGGCGTCGATATTCTCGACAACGACATCCGCTTCCTGATGGATGGCCTGGAAGAGGTAGAGTTCGGTGTTGTTAATGACTGATACAGACTCTTCATAGATGCATGACTCCCAGAGGTCTGAACGTGGTCTGCCCATATCAGAGGCGAGTTCCTTTAATTCTGCGGTGCTGGTTATGCCTGTGTATTTTCTCACAAGACCCATACGCGGGTGGGCTTCGATCAGTTCGAGCACTTCCTCACGTGTGGCTTTTTCTTTAAGGTCTATCTGCAGGACATGCATATGCATGAAAGTTGTAGGCACAATCATCGCCATTGTTACAATGTCTATATCCGGGATGACAGTGAGTACATCCGGCCCGTGGTGACTTGGGATGGTGACCGGGTTTAAGACAACAGCGTCAACAGGGCCTTTCTTAATACCGCCCGGGTCAGAACCACGCCTTACCATGGTTGCCCTCACTTTACTGACACCGAATTTTTTGTCGACCTCGTTTATTATACGGCAGAGACCTGTGGTATTGCAGGAGACTACGCGTACAAACTGCCTGCCAAGTGTTTCAGTGTAATTGCAGGACGAATTGAATGAGAAATCTGCGATATCATGTGCTTCCCCACCCTGCCAGATGGCTTTTACTCTGAAGAGTTCGTAGAGCTCTTTGTTTTTGACACCGACTCCTCCGGGAGTTGCGTCCACAACGATGTCTGCGTGTTTTAACATCTCTTCAATGTCACCGGCGATAGTGATGCCTGCCTCTTCGAATGCCTCTCTTTTGTTGAGATCTGCTATATAGAGCGGATATCCCCGCTGGTTGGCGATAAATGCCTCACCACTTGGCCGGGTTTTGGAAACTCCGATGACTTCCATGTCAGGCTGAGCGGCTACAGCATCAGCAACCCTCTTTCCGATGGTGCCGTACCCGTTGATTGCGACTTTTATCATTAATTGTATAGATAGACTGATGATTCATTAAATGTATGCTGTAGTACCCCTGTGGAATTTTCCGATTACGTCCGGGTCATCAGAGCTCGCAGCCGGAGATATATACCGTGAAAGACTGCCGGGGAAAGGTTTTCTCTTTTTTACTGCACACGGTCTTTTATTTTGTACCGGAGAAGTCAACACTGGGTAAATATTCCAGTGGAGGATTTTGATTGGAAAACCCGTTTGTATTTGGAGAACCTGTGTTGGGAGAGCATTTCATCAACAGAGAAAAGGAACTGAAAAAACTGAAAAATTATCTCGAAAACCAGAGAAATGTGATTATATATTCTCCGCGCCGGTACGGGAAGACCTCACTTGTCCGAAGAGCACTTGCTGAACTTAATGAACTTAAGGCAGAGTACTGCTGTCTGTTTATTGACTGCTACGCTGTCATATCTGAAAGGGAACTGGCAAAAAAGCTATCAGAACAGGTGCTCATGCACTACCCTGAGAAGGAATTTTTTGAGGCGGTAAAGCGTTTATTCCACGGTCTCTCCCCTAAACTTACGATAAAATCCATCCCTGAAGTGCAGGTTGAAGTTGACTACAACTATGAAGATGACTGGCATGAATCGTTTGATCTCCCAAAACGTCTTGCAGAGGATAAAGAGATGCCGGTTATTGTCGTCTTTGATGAATTCCAGGAATTAGGCAGGTTTAAAAATCTCTTAAAAGTGCTCAGGGCGACGTTTCAGAACCACCAGTGTGTGAGTTATGTCTTTATCGGGAGCAGGAGGCATATGATGGAGTGGATTTTTCAGTCGCAGGAGAGTCCTTTCTACAATTTTGGTGCCCATATCACCCTTAAAGAGATCCCAAAACCCGAATTTCCCGGATATATCAGGTATGCTTTTGAAGAATCCGGCATTCTTTTTGATGAAAAGGCCATTGAGGAGATGCTGAAACTCACAAAGTGCCATCCGCACTTTACCCAGAGGGTCTGTTTTGAGTTGTGGTATACGGGCAGGCGAAACGGCTGCGTAAAAAAAGGTGATCCCGAACGGGTGCTAAAGGAGGTAATCAGTGACCTTGAGGACTCTTTCATCTCAGTCTGGGATTCACTCTCACCCAACCAGAGAAAAGCGCTTCTCGGGATTGCAAAGGATGGCCGTGATCTATTTTCCGGTAATTTTCTCAGGGAAAATGATTTTAAAAGTCCTGCGAGTGTCCAGTCCGCTCTCAGAAAACTGATAGAAAGGGATATTGTATCGCGTTCAGTAAAGCAATACAATGTATCTGATGTATTTATGGAATACTGGTTGAAATTCAGATTTTTATCCTGAAACTGAGTAATTTCAGATCTCTCTGGCCGGGTAAATCCGGTTTGTTCTGGTGATATGAGTCCGTACAGGCCAGTTGGACACATTTATTTCAATGACTGGTTTTTGTTTATCACAAGATTATTTAACTCATAAAGAATAACGATGAATTAAATGGATATCGAATCGTTTAATAGTAAAACAACAAATATTTGTTGTTATACTAACAACTCCGGATCTCCCGGTGATGTGTCTGAAAACAGATGGTTTGTTGTTAATATTTGGTATATGGTGGTATTGTGTCGATAAATTATATTAATGGTATTCTTCAGAGTGCTCTTGACGGAGATTTCTCCCGAAAGGTGGATGTTACTGAACTTCCCGATGACATGAAGGTCATTGGTGAAAATGTGGCCAAGGCGGTCAGGAAACTGAAGAGGATGGAGAGTTTTGAGCAGATGCTTAAGGGAAGCGATGACTTCATTAAATACAACCCGCAGGCGATTGCCTTTCTTGGTCCGGATAAAAGCAGGCTGGACTTAAACCCCGAATATGAGAAGCTGTGGAGGGGCACACGTGATGAACTGATGACAAAGAAGCTGTATGACTTTGACATTGAGATTACGAGTGGCGACGACCTCTATGCCTCTTTTGTGACAAAATGCAATGCGACCACTGATATGACAATATCCTGGGAGGGTGATGAGAAGACCTATGTCAGGCTCTACCAGGTACCGGTTCTCAATAATGATGGTGAGATCGATGGTAACTATTACATCTATCAGGATCTGACTGCTCAGCACAATGAGCTTGCAGAGGTGCAAAAGCTCCAGAAGCGTGCTGATGCGTTCCTTAAGCAGAACCCGCAGGGGATCACCGCACTCGCTGGTGACAAACACCGCCTTGACTTAAATGAGATGTACCAGAAGATCTGGCGTGGCGGCTATGAAGAGCTGATGGGAAAGAAGCTCTATGACTTTGACATCGAAATTATAGGCGGTGACGATTTCTATGCCTCTTACGAGACAAAGAAGAATGCGATCACCCAGATGAAGATCAACTGGCCGAACAGTGAGACGAGTTACCTGACGCTGTACCAGACGCCGATTCTTGATGAGAACGGCGATATTGATGTCAACTACTACATCTACCAGGATCAGACAGCAGAAAAGACCCTTGAGAAGTACCTGAATCAGGAAGTTGATATTGTTGCAGATAACCTTGGCCTGCTTGCAAAGGGGGAGACAAGGAACTTAAATCTTGAAGTGGGAGCAGCAGACGAGTATACAGAGGCAGCACGTGAGAACTTCCTGAGAATCAGCGCCAACTTAAAGAAGGTCCAGGAGACATTCGCTGCCATGACCATTGACTTTGTAAAGACTGTCAATGCCCAGAAAGCCGGTAAGACAGATGTAAGGGCACACCCTGAAAAACTTTCGGGTGTATTTGCGGTGCTTACAAAGGGTATGAATGATGTACTTGATGCGGTTATTACGCCAATCACAGAAGCCATGCGGCTCTCGGATGAGTACGCAAAGAACGACCTGAGTGCACGTTTTGATGAGAGTATTGATGTGCAGGGTGACTTTGTTAACTTTAAGGATGCCTTAAACAACATCGGTATTGAAGTCGGAAAGACTCTGGCAGAAGCAAAAGATGCACTCGCCATGGTGGATGCAAACATGGTGGATGCCACCAAGGGTATTGAGGAGATTGCAAAGGCGATGGAGCAGGTAGCTGTTAACAGCCAGCAGTCTGCAGAGGACTCCAAAAAACAGATTGATGTTGTGGAGGTTGTGGCAAGAGAGATCTCTGATCTTTCCGCGTCTATTGAGGAGATTGCAAGCACTTCCCAGACTGTCGTTGACAACACCACTGAAGTTACAAAAAAGGGTGATGAGGCGGCAAAGCTTGGAAAAGAGGCAAGTGATAAGATGCAGGCCGTGGAGAAGATTTCTGAGCAGAGTGTTACTGAGATTAATGCCCTTAACGAGAAGATGCATGAGATCAATAATATTGTCAAGCTGATTACGGATATCTCGAACCAGACGAATCTGCTCGCCCTCAATGCGGCAATTGAAGCGGCACGTGCAGGTGAGCATGGCCGGGGATTTGCTGTTGTGGCGGGTGAGGTCAAGAACCTTGCCGGTGAGTCAAAGGTGGCAACGAATAACATTGAGAAGCTGATTTCCGGCATACAGGCGGATAGTGTAAGAACTGCCGAGTCCATGAAGTCTGCGTATGATGAGATCAAGGTAGGTATTGAGAGCGTTGAGAAGACAATTAATTCTCTTAATTTCATGGTGCAGAGTTCCAGGGACGCTGCTGAGGGAGTGGGTGAGATCGCAAGGGCAACAGATGACCAGGCGAATGCAACCAATCGTGTGATGCAGGAGATGGAGAACGTAACTCTGATTACAACGGAAAATATGCGTCGCATTGACGATATGGCAGCACTCACAGAGGAGGTCGCCGCATCAACTGAGGAGGTTGGAAGTGGTGCCCATGAGGTGAGTTCAATGAGTAAACGTCTCCGTGAAATGATGGACGTATTTAAGACTGAGTAAAACCGGGGTACAAATGGCGACTTTAACAGACGTTGTGCAATTTCGGATGGGTGGCGAACTATACGCGATGGATATCTTTATCGCGAGGGAAATTGTTGAGATGGTACCAATCACTCCTATCCCACGGTCACCTTCCTATATTTCAGGTATTATTAACCTGAGAGGTGAGATCACTAATATCGTGAACTTAAATGAGCTTCTCGGCCTGCCTGTGAATACGATGGCACAGGAGAATCAGAAGATCATTGTACTTATGGCAGATGCAGTGGGCGGTTCAAATATTGGTATCATAGTGGATGATGTACAGAGTATTATTCAGGTAGATGAAAAGGATGTGGAGAAGGTCGGTGAGGGTCTCACTTCTGATATTAACGAGTATGTGAAGGGCATCATCAAGACCTATGAAGAGGGTGATGATAAGAAAGGTGCACTTGTTATCTGGATTGACATGCAAAAGATCCTTGAGATGATTATACAGAAGAGTACAGGATAGTATGGTCGAAAACCAAACTTTTAGTAAAAAAGTCTGGTTTTCTTCATTATAGTTTTGAACGTATTTTTTAAAATAACCAATGTAAATCGCTAAACGCGATTCACACCGCCCTTCCTCTGAAGGGCGGTGTTCGAGAAAGTTTCTTTGAAAACTTTCGATTTACATTAGTTCAAAAAGTGACGTTCGTAACTATAATTCCTGCACAATATTTTTTCCCGGAATTTTAGCAGTTTTGCAGGGTTTTTGTATATCAATCTTTACTGTTACTCATTACCTCCTAGATTCCCGCAAATTCATAACGAGCCATATTCAAAATGGCTGAATTTCGACTTAAATTATAAACGGAGTAAATTTCATTGATGGACAAAATCATACTCGTTAGGTGTCGATTGCA
>DAOVRB010000172.1 GCA_030628325.1 Methanomicrobiaceae archaeon
AATAACCAGTGACTCAAACAGGGTCATGTACAGTGGCGGCTACATAAAAACCGAGGGCGATAACAACATAATTGAAAATAACGACTGCATGAAGATTGAAACTTCAGGCAATTCTCCGGTGATAACAGAAAATATAGTAAAGGACAGTCCTTCAGAGGGAATAAGTACAATATATGGCAATGGTTCTGTTATAACCAGGAATCAGGTGTCCGGGACTGCCGATTATGGCATAAAGGTAACAACTGATTGTGATCCTCTGATTAAATATAATATCATCTCTGATTCCGGTAATTCAGGTATCTATTTAGGGTCTCTTTACACGGAAAGAATTTACAATGTAACCCTGTACAACAACACAGTCAATACTGCTCAGAACTACGGAATTATGGGATGTACTCCGTTTTCAGGTGCGGAAATTCTTCAAAACCGGATTTCAGATTGTGTCAGTTATGGAATCTACGTCAGGGGTGAGGATTTAAAGGTAAACAAAAATAAGATGACAAACTGCTCAGGGGGTGTTTATTCACGGGTTTCCAATTCAGAATTGATTAATAACTATGTGAAAGATTCAAACTATGGGATTGAGCTTGATTATAGTTACGGGTGGTACGGCACCTATGGTTACAACACAGTAAAAGATAATACAATTCTTAGTTGCAATATTGGATTATCAGTATTAGCAGACAACAGTACAGTAATAAATAATACGATCTCCGGGGGCTGGCGGGGAATTATGTGTTCTGGAAGCTCAAACATAACAGTTGCCGGAAATACTATCCAAAATAACACCGGCTCTGGTTTCTACATATATAAAATTAATAAAGCGAATGTAACAAATAATACTCTCTTTAACATTTCCATTGATAATTATTTGGATGAAGCAGCATTTTATCTCCGTTACAGCAATAATGTGACTGTCCATAACAACTCCATTGACAGAGGTTCCAGGGGAATTTACGTTGAATTCACTGGCGATGGAAACTTAATTGAGAAAAATATCATTACAAACGGATCTGCTTCAGGAATTTTTGTAAGATCTACAGAAGGGGGTGATCCTGATAAATATTACAGGGGACATTCCGATCTTATCATCAGGGATAATACTATCAACAGCCCCTCAGGTAGAGGCATCAGCCTCACATGCATAGATAATGTTAAAGTTCTGAATAATGAGATTAGCAATGTTTCTAAGGGAATTACGCTTCACTGTGTAAATAACACAAGAGTTGAGAAGAACAATATCACAAAAACCATAACTTCCGGGATAGAATTCGGACCCTTTTGGGCGCTTAACGGAGGATGCTACTATAACACAATATCAGGCAACTCTGTAGAGTGTGAGGGTACCGGAATTAAGATTGATGCCGAAAATTCGACTGTAAGTTCAAACACTGTAACCGGATATTCAATGCAGGGCATCCATATTCTAAGAGGAGATGGCACCACAATCAATAAAAATACCCTTAAAAGGGATACCAACGAAGGAGGATGGGATTTCTACATTGAAACTGAGGAGGGTTTTTTCCAGGACACACTGTATCTTGTAGAAAATACCATCGGCACTGCAAACCCGACCAATCTTACACTTACCAATATCTCAGACCAGTGTTCAGTAAGAAGTGTTGAAACCCCGCCAGAACCCCCTGCACCTCCGGAATACAACACAACGAAAACATCAATCGGCAAATGGGCAGAGGTTGTAAACCTCACTAAAGAACTTGAAATGGATATAGAATTCCATTATACTGACGAAGAGATCGCCGACTATAATGAGAGCACTCTGAGGATATGGAAGTACAACGGCAGCGTATGGGATGAAGGCGGCGATGGTATTAACAGCTGGGACAATAAGCACTGGCTTGATGTAGACCGGAATCTGGTCGGAGTAAGAATTAATCACTGCTGCATATTTGCACCGCTGACCGGAAAACCGGTGCACAACCCCAGGTTAGAAAAGGACTATATGACGATTACAGAAGCCCTTGATGACTTTGAGACTCGGGACGGAGATACCATAACCGTTGATCCCGGATATACAGGCACAAAGGAAAATATCTGGATCTCTAATCAGATTACACTGAAGTCATCAACAAATCAGGCGGCGTCGGTTACAATTGAGGCTCTGGATCCAAAAGAGCCTGTAATTAAAGTAGATTCGGGTGATGTGATAATTGACGGTTTTGTTATCAAAGGTTCGACATCTGCTCAGGGAGTGCTGATTGAAGGCTGTGAAATTGTCAAAATACAGAATTGTGAGATTAAGGACAATTATTTTGGTGCTGCCATTATAAAAGAGGATTTCTCACCCAACTCCCCGAGCAAATACTGTACAATCTCTGATACAATCTTCTCAGGCAATACAAACGGCGCTGTCTATATCAATGCTTCGGATGACAACAACGTGCTGGACTGCGAAATAAAAGATCCTGTCGGTGTCGCAATTGAGACCGGCATTTCCAATTTAGTAAGCGATTGTACCTTTACCGGAAATGAGGACTATGCAGTTATAGTCCAGTGTGGCTCTGAAAATGAAATTATGTATAATGATTTCAGTGATGCCGGAATTGGTCTTTATTTCTATAATACAGATAAAAATACCGTATCTGACTGTGAATTTAATGATATCTCAGATGTCGCATTATCAGTTGAAGAATCAGATAATAACATTTTCAAAGACATAACGGTGGATTCTTTTGAGAAGGGTGTCCTGCTTACCGGATCTGATTCAAACAGCTTTACAAAATGCAACTTTACGGGCGATTATGACAGTTTTGTCACAGGATTCAGTATAGATGCATCTGATGGCAATACAATCTCAGACTGCGGAATCTCAGATATTACCTCTCTCAGCTATGCAATAAAAGGAATTGAGATTTTCGGTGGTTCCTGTCAGAATAAAATATCGGATATAGTAATTTCCGGTTTTGAGTCCTCAAAGTGTGAGGGAGTATCAGTCTGGTCTGACAAAAATGAGATTGATAATATTAGCATATCAGGATTCAGGGGTGCTGCTTCGGGTGCGTACGGAATAAAGCTGGTTTCAGGATCAAACATAGTCAAAAACTGTGAAATATCTGGGATTATGGCCCAAAACGATTCTTACGGGCTTATTGTAAGTGGTGATTACGGAAATACTGTAAGGGACTGTTCAATATCTGATATTACATCGCCAAATGTCTCTGCAGAAGTCTCCCTTCAAAACTCAGGTTATTCAAACAGCCTTCTTGGAATAACTGTGGGAAATGAGAACAAAACAACTTTTAACCTGCAGGGAGAGGGCAATGTAACGATTCGCACAGTCTCAAATCCGCCCGCTGATGACGGGGATGTCAAAAATATTGGTCATTACCTTGAGATTAATGCGGGTACGGAGTCTGATATCTCCCTTCAGGTCTGTTACACTGCAGAGGATCTTAAAGGCAAAGATCCGGCTCTGCTGTCTGTATGGAAGCACACAGGCACAGAATGGTCACAGCCTCCACCGCCAAACGGGGTCAATACCGTTGAGATGTATGCCTATGCCGAAAATATAACGGAATTCTCTGTATTTGCGCCGATGTGGTCCGGAAAGGGACTTCCGGTGGCAAATTACTCTGCCACACCTCTGAAGGGCAATACACCACTTGCAGTAACTTTCACAGACGAATCCAAAAATGCAAACCAGTGGTTGTGGGATTTCGGTGACGGAGGCACATCGTCAGAGAAAAACCCAGTACATACATATGACGTGGGAGTGTATACCATAACCTTAAAGGCATCAAATGTACTCGGCTATGATCTCCTGACACGTAACGATTACATAACCGTTCAGGATATCCCACCCGGACCCCCGAAGAAGACCGAAAACCTGACTTTAAATGATAACGGAACTACGGTTTCAGATGTTGGAGATGTTCAGCAGGTTACTTTTAATTCGACCGAAAGTTCCGGCGGAGTCGTTTCAGGCAACAGCATTCTTCTCAGGAATAACGGAATCAACATCACGATCAATACAGACGGGTTAAATACAACCGGAAATGTTTCCACCGGAAATGTGACAGGGGTTAACATC
>DAOVRB010000160.1 GCA_030628325.1 Methanomicrobiaceae archaeon
AGTTTCATCTCAAGATGGCGCAGTTTCATATCAGGGAATCTCGTCAATTACGTATTCATCCCACTCCCTCACACCGCATACAATTTCAAATTCTGCAGGAGAGAGAAGAGGCACAGGGAACCTCACCTGATCATCATATGCAAGACGCGGGCATGCCGTGTTCACGTAACAGTCAAAACCGAGGTTGATCAACGCCTCAGGAGTCACCTCCCTCATGGTGATGATAAATGCATTGTCAGAGAGTGCGGCCAGATACTTTGCAAGCTCCGGTCTTTTCTGCCCGGACTTCAGACTCAGGATAATCCCGACACTTTCAGCCCCGCGGGCTTTTTCTATCTGTAAAAAACGCCGTCTTAAGAGACGCGAGGCAGAGACCTCCTGTACCTCACCGCTATAAGGATCAATTGCAATGACACGGGCACCAGTTGAGAGCTGAACGCCAATAGGGTGAAACACACCTGTTCCCACAAAGAGTATCTCATCTGCACCGGTTTTTTTTGCCTCTTCAAAAGAACAGCCAAGCACCTGACCGGGGAAGGGAGTTCTCCCGCCGCCGTCACCAACAAGGCATTCAATACCTTTTGACTCCAGAAATGTCCCCATTTCACTGATCTGGTGCACATGCTGTATCGTTGTAATAAGCCCGACTTTCTTTCCGTTTAAGTGAGAGATGGCTTTTTCAATCACATGTACATCAATTTCATAATGCACATATTCGTAACAGACGCCTGCCTGTTCGTCCACAGGAGCATGCCCAAAGTGGATCAGGAGATCAGCCATCTCCTTCGTATCAAGGCAGAGGTCACATGAACCATAGCAGGGATCTCCGTTGATTATAACAGAAAAACCGGCTTTTTTCAGGTCACATGCAACTAAAAACGCCTTCCTCTTTAAGCCTTCAGGGAACTGCAGGGCAACAGTCCGGGCACCGGATTCCTCTGCCCGCCTGATAATATCAGAAACAGGTATTAAGGACATTAACCCCGGATTCCGTAACCTCAATCTCAATAAGGGACTTGTAAGGTCTGCCTATATCACATTCACCGCGTTTGATCACAACAAGAACATCACGGACCACTGCACCTTTCTGCTCAAGCCCGCTGAGAACAGCCTTCATTGTTCCGCCTGTACTTAACACATCATCGATAACCACCACACAGTCACTTTCTGTGATGCCGTTCATGTACAACTCGCCTTTGGAATAACCGGTTGTCTGGTGAAGCGCAATCTCTCCAGGCAGATCATAGCAGCGTTTCCTGACAATTGTCAGTGGAATGTCAGTAATCAGAGAGAGGGCAACACCGATGTGAATGCCCATCGCCTCTGTAACTACAATTTTATTCACACCATCGAGATTCAGCACTTTTAACATCAGTGCTGCCACTTCCCGCAATAGTGCAGATTCTATAAGAGGAACACCATCACTAATCGGGTGGATGAAATAGTTATATTCGCCCCGTTTTACAATAGGACAGGTTTCGAATGATTTTATCAGTTTGTCAAACATTTGCCTCACCAATCTCTGTTAAAAATGTCTCAATAATATCCCTCGTCACATGCGGCATGGGGACAATACGCATATGTCCGGCACGGGTCCGGGATATTACCCATCCGGGCAGGTTGATCTCACATTCAAATGCTGCAACATTTACATCAGGCTGAACAACAAGAGGATATCCCAGTCTTTCCATACCTGAAATAAGTCTCTGTGTATTGGCCATACATTCTGATATAATTGAAGAGAACCCTTCAGTTCCAAGGTATTCAATCACTGAAACGGCCGCTGCCACTGCGGCACCACAACGTGTGCCGTGTAATGTGTATTCGCGGTTTACGGTCAGATATGGCGTATCCACACCCAGCTCCCGGAACATATTCTCATCCTTAACAAGCAGACACCCGGACGGAATGGTCGAAAGACCCATCTTGTGTGGATCAATTGAAATACTGGAAACACCTGGCAGTCTGAAATCAAATACAGGGGAATTCTCAATAAAAGGCAATACAAGCCCGCCGAACGCAGCATCCACATGGAGGTAAATATCCCTCTCCTCTGCCAGATCAGAGAGATGACTTATTGGATCGACAACCCCGTACTCAGTGGTTCCTGCAATGCCCACAAGGCAGATGGTATTTTTATCAATTTTATCCTCAATCTGCCCGGAGTCCATCCTGTATCCCTCATCATAGGGGACCGTCCTCATCTCAAGTGAAAGTATGTCACATGCCTTGTCAAATGAAAAATGGGCAGATGCAGGCACGACAATATTCGGTGAAGACGTTTTTTTCAGGCTTTTTGCAATCCTCAGAGCCTGAAGATTGGATTCAGTCCCGCCTGAGGTGCCATAACCGCCTGCAGCCGGATGGTGCATGAGGGTCCCCAGTCTTTCCACGAGCAGGTTTTCAAGTGACATTGAACCAGAGAATAAACCCGGATCTCCCAGGTTTGATTCTATAAACAGGTTATGTGCCTTAACTGCAACAGGATGCGGCAGGGTGCACATAGAACTCAGCACTTTATTGTACCCGAGATCCCTTCCCTTTACAGAAGAGAGAAAAGAGAATAATTCCTCTTCAGAACACCCGTATTTGCGCATTTTTACTTTCTCGCAGCGTCAAGAATTATCCTTTGTTCAGTGCGTGCAGCGGTCTCGCGGATCTTTGAAACGGCATCGATATTTGCAGAAACACTTGTAATGCCGGTCTCGACTAACCATTTAACCATTGAGGGATCAGAACCTGCCTGACCGCATATCGAACACTCAACACCCGCTTTGCGGCAGCAACCTATTGCATATTCAATTAACTTAAGAACTGCCGGGTGTTGTGGCATATACATCTCAGCCACGTTCTGATTGTTCCTGTCAACCGCAAGTGTGTACTGGATCAGATCATTTGTCCCGAAAGATGCAAAATTAATACCGGCATCAATAAAGTCCTCAATTATGAGAGCACTGCTCGGGACCTCAACCATGATACCAAGTGTGACTTTACTGACATCAACACCAAGATCACTCATCATCTCTTTTGCAAGGATAAACTCATCCGGATGGCTGACAAGCGGGAACATAATTCCAAGGTTATCATAACCCTGGTCCCAGAGGCGTTTGAATGCCTCTACCTGCAGGCGGTACTGGTCAGGACTCTGGAGGTCACGGCGGATACCACGCCATCCCAGCATCGGGTTGTGCTCAACGGGTTCGTTCTCGCCACCCTGCATATTGCGGAACTCATCTGTCGGTGCATCAAGTGTGCGTACCCAGACAGGTTTCCCGGGGAATTCATCCATTACAGTCTTAATCCCTTTGTAGAGTTCAGCAATGAACTCCTCTTCCCTGTTATTCTCAATAAACCAGCCGGGAGTCTTTCCAAGACCCAGCATGAGGTGCTCAATCCTCAGAAGACCTACGCCGTCAGCACCTGTTGCAGCAGCACGTTTTGCAGCTTCAGGGAGTGAGACATTGACTTTGATACTGGTTGCCGTAATAACAGAAGCGGCCACAGGTGCAGTGACTGTTGCAGTTTCCTGCTCCGGCTTCTTCACTGCCCCTTCATAGACAAGACCTTTCTCCCCGTCCACTGAAACCATCTGTCCCGGTTTGAGTTCTATGGTTGCCTTCTTTGTGCCGACAACTGCAGGAGTACCAAGTTCACGGCTGATAATTGCCGCATGGCAGGTCATACCACCTTCATCGGTAATGATAGCAGAGACCTTTCGCATGGCAGGAACCATATCAGGATTGGTCATCTTCGCAACGAGGATATCCCCGTCCTGTACTTTTCCAAGGTCTTTTGTCGTCCTGACAATCACAACCCTGCCACTTGCCACACCCGGAGATGCACCCTGCCCTTCGAGAATAATTTTGCCTTCTTCTTCCGGCTTTCCGGTATCCTTTATTTTGATCTTCTGGATTGTTGTGATTGGACGCGACTGGAGAATGTAGATTTCATCACCGACTATGCCCCACTCAAGATCCTGCGGGATTTCATAATGAATTTCGGAGGTCTTTCCGAATTTTGCAAGCTTTGTGATCTCTTCATCTGAGAGAACCGGGATGTTCTGACGTTCATCCGGCACTTCAACCTCTTTTGTCCCGTGCTCACCATCAGGCAGAATTTCCAGATTTTTGTTCGCAATATGCCTGTCAATAATACGGCCTGAACGCTGGTCATATACATAGTTGTCCGGAGATACGGCACCTGAAACAACAGCTTCACCAAGACCCCA
>DAOVRB010000189.1 GCA_030628325.1 Methanomicrobiaceae archaeon
ATCGATTTCTGCATCGCCGACAAGACCGCCGACAGTACCGAAGTCAAAGCGTCCAAGTGCCTCTTTGATCTTTGCAACATTATCCAGGTCAAGGCCGTGGCGCTGCAGAAGTGGTGGTGGGGAGCCGGCTGCGATGAATGCAACAACAATCTTTGCTGCGTTGCGTGCCTTCTTCTCACTCTGGTCGATGGACATTGCAGTGTATGCTCCGACATCAAACTTCTTGAACTTCTTCGCATCAACTGCGTCACAGGCTGCTTTGATGAGAGGGATTGCAACATCAAAGTCTTTGGAGTTTGATGCGTTAATGAGTGCACCCTCACCAATTTCACCTGCAAGTCCAAGCATCTTTGGGCCCTGTGCGCCGATGTATGTCGGGATCTGCTTCTTCTTTGCAGGGAGAGTAACACCGGTAAGTTTTGCACCGTCATAGTCAAAGAACTCCATGTTACCGGTCTTCTCGACTGAGTCACCCGCACAGAGTGCTGTTATCTGCACGACGGCCTCCTTCAGTCTTGAAAGAGGCTTTTCAGTACCAATTGCAAGCTTTGGAAGGGTTGAAAGGTCACCTGGTCCGATACCAAGTATTGCGCGGCCCTCTGACATTTCATTCAGAGTGCACATGAATGATGCAATGGCTGCAGGAGTGTCGGTAAAGGGGTTCATGATACCCGGGCCCATCTTGATGCTGTCAGTTGCTTCTGCAATTGCTCCAAGGACAGGGTAGCAGTGGCGGTTGTTGTAGTGGTTGGTAATCCATGCAAAGTCGATGTCCTTCTGCTCTGCGAGTTTACAGTAGTTTACCACTTGCTTTACAGTAATATTTCCTGGTACAAATTCTATTCCATAACTCAAGGTCAATTCACCTCATTGAGTATTAACGCAACCAGACTTATATATATTATCATTTTGTGCCAAAATTGAAAAAACGTGCATGAAAGAAAACGTGCATGACGCGTAAGCGTTCATGCACGTTTTCAGGAAAGAGAATATATTATCTCAAAACAGAGGATATATTATAAATCCTGACCCGGCATAATTTATATCATCAGTATTTATACCGATTTTATCCACGAGAGATCACTGCCGACTAATAAGAGAAGTAATGAATGCATTCCGAAAATATTTCAGACTAATTAAAAGAGACAAAATCAGGACATCAGCATGAAAATACTTGCTATTGGACTGGGGGGTGCAGGTTCACGCATAGTGGATCACTTATATGATCATGACAGGCGCAGTAATGTAAACTGTGTTACTCCCATTGCTATCGACATTGGAGGAAGCGCTCTTCAGCAACTTCGGTTTATTCCCGAAAATTCCAGGATTAATTATTCCCGGATGGACCCCGCCACACAGGTCAACACCAGAACAACACTGGATTTCGAAGAGATAATGACAATTATCCAGAAGATGGATACTGTTGATATACACGCGATAATCATTTTTGGAGGTCTTGGAGGAGAACTTGTCGATGCAATCCCGATACTGGCCAAAGAACTCAGGAGATCATATGTTGAACCGGTCTTTGCAGTATGCACACTTCCTTACCTGAGTGAAGGAAAATCATGTTCTGCAAAAGCCGCAGATGATCTGGAAATGATAGACGCTTCAGTGGATGCACTGATTCTTTTTGACAATGAGACCTGGCACCATAAAATCTTAGCCTTGTTTAAAGCAGATAAGAGCGAGAATCAAACGCGCGGTAAAAAATTTTTGACACCAAAAAATCCTGACAATCCGCGTGACATGTACAGGCTGCTAAACGAACGTATTGCACGTCAGATTGGACTGTTACTCAGGGCAGGAGAGTTTAATGAAGCAGGTGTTGAGACAGCTGAGATCGTTCTTGATGCAGGGGAAGTACTCAACACGCTGACAGGAAACGGACTGACAGCGATAGGTTATGCAATTGAAGCATTACCACATAGCTGGCATGACAGACTGGATAAATGGCGCTCAAAGACCTATTTTACCGAGGGTTCACACAGAAGAGCAACAAGGATGGTCAGCCTTGCAAAAAAGGCAGTCTATGAGGATATTTCAATTCCGTGTGACCTCACAAGTGCTGATAAAGCCCTTGTACTCATTGGCGGACCGTCACAGGAACTGAGTATGAAAGGTTTCCAGACTGTGAGAAAATGGATCGATAAAAGCATTGCAGGTCTTGAAATGCGTTCAGGAGACTACCCTGTCAGAAATACGAAGTATGTGGGTATAATAATAATGCTTTCAGGCCTGCATAACATCCCACGCATAGAGGAGATTAAGAAACTTCGCAGAGAGTATCTTGCAGAGAAAGAGTCTGAAGAAAAGAGAATAAAAGAAGAGAAGCAGAGACATGAGGCTGAACTCCTTTTGAGCAGGGAATATGCTGATGAGAGTTCAGAGCAGGAGACCGCTATTAAAAATGATGATAACTGTCTCATTGAAGAAGTGGAGACATTTATTAGTGAAATTCGCACCGGAGTTGCCACAGAAGAACCTGACATTAATGCACCTGACAACCCGGATTTGCAGGAATCAGCCAATAATAGTCATGAAATAACTGAGGATATTTCTGAAATAAACAGAAAGGTTCCGGAATCAGCCAATAATAGTCATGAAATAAACAGAAATATTCCTGAATTATCCAATAATAGTCCTGAAATAAACAGAAAAGTTCCGGAATCAACCAATAATAGTCATGAAATAACTGAGGATAATTCTGAAATAATTAAAGATTTTTCAGAACCAACGGGCAGAGGAAATATCCCTGTGACTGACAGGACGGGCATTATTATAGCTGATGAGACTACAACAGGCAATGATTCTGCAACAGTCTCTTTCATCGATCTGCTGGAGGATGAAACTGAAGAGGAAGAGATGGATATGACCAGTCATAATTACAACAGTTCCGGTTCCGGGCAGGAAACATATCTGGATTATAGCGATGAAAACAACCCTTACACCAATGAGAACCATACTATGACTGATAAGAATCATGCTCTGACTTCAAAAGACTATGTTGTATCTGAAGAAATTTATGGGAAAAGCCAACAGAATATTGAAACAAAATCTCTTACAGACGAAATGATTTCTATTCCCTATGAGAGTGACAGGGAAAACAACAGGAAAAGTGGCAGCAAAAATAGTTCATCAAAAAAACTGAAAGATGAATGCATTTCACTAAATCCCCGCCATGAAACAAAAAAAGGTGAGGAAGAGATTGTAGTACCAGGAAAAGCAGAACGAACAGTCGCTGATATGACCAGAAAGGCCGTAATTGGCCAGCAGATTGCACCAAAAAACTCTTCTCTTGCCCTAACGGGTGCCAGTAAGTACATAGGACCAAGGGAAAATAGTGACTATTCCATGGTAGGCGGGTCCATTAAGCTAAAAGACTCTGGAATAAAGGTGAATGACAGCTCAATTAATGGAAGTTCACTTTCTGTAGGTTCAGTTAAAAGAGCAAAGGACAGTGCACTAAACGGCGATTCAATAGCCCTTAGATCAAATGTCAAAGCAAAGGACAGTGCACTAAACGGCGATTCAATAGCTCTTAAACCAAATATCAGGGCAAAGAACGGTGCAGTAAACGGAAATTCGATAGCCCTTAGATCAAATGTCAAAGCAAAGGACAGTGCATTAAACGGCAGTCCGATAGCCCTTAGATCAAATGTCAAAGCAAAGGACAGTGCACTAAACGGCAGTCCGATAGCTCTTAGATCAAATGTCAAAGCAAAGAACAGTGCACTAAACGGCGGTCCGA
>DAOVRB010000036.1 GCA_030628325.1 Methanomicrobiaceae archaeon
AGCATCCGCGAGACAGGGTGTGGATAGTTACAAAAAATCATCCGTTTTTAAGGATTTTTTCCGTTTTCTTTGCCGGATACGCCTGTTTTTTATTTTTATTAAAATACAAAAGTTTTAAGGAAAACATTCAGTATTTTTTAATTCTGATAAAAATCAGAAAATTTAGTTGTGGCGGGAGTGGATGTTTCAGTGCCTTGTAGATATTCTTATAACCTGAAGGCCGGAATATTCCGCCGTCTCCTCATCTGTGCAACGTTTACACTGGTAATCCGGAAGAGAATATTACATCGATCACTCTATTTGTGGACTATAGGATAATTATTGTAATTTCCATTATATGGGTTGTCGTATTTAAATGCCTGTCGGGCCTATGTGCTTAATCAGATTATTATGCAGGTCACCCGCATGCTTTCATTTCTGCACTTCACATTCATACCATGTGATGGTGTAGAAGATTTCTTCTCTGACTGACTCTCCTGATACAGCGCAATACCACCTGCCAGGGATGATTCCTGCGATAGATGTGACAGAAATCCTGATCATTCCATCCATTATTTCATCATTACTGTCGGTAAATCGTAAAATCGCGTCTCCCGGGCTGATCAACGTGCATGAGAGTGAATCTTCTGCTTTATTCCATGATAAGTTCAGGGATAATCTGGTGGTGCCGGGAGAGATGTCCAGAGCATACCATGCAGATTCTCCTTCATGCAGGCTTCCTCTCTGATTACCCGTTGCCCCGGAAGTGGCCGGAGCTCCCGGTTCTATCTGCATACTGGTTGAAGGTGAGTATGAAAATGGTTGGTACCGGAGACAGAAAAGCCCTCTGTAGTCCTCCTCCACCCATACAATACCTTCTTCCAGAATCGCTGGTTTCGTGGAGGAATGCCTTATTCCAATTTTCGATTTTTGCCCGTCTGTGAGATCATGGCAGTGGATCCGGCCGTTTTCGGACCATGCAACAATGTTACTGCCGATAATCGCATCGGAACTTGGTAACGATCTGTTAGTGAGGGGCAATACCCCTTTTTCGGTTGATGCAAGATAAATTACCTCATTTTCCACCCATATCACCCTCCCATCGCTGATGCGTGGGTAAACCTGAGTGGTTTTAGTTCCGAGGAGAATACGCCGTCCGGATATTATGTCCTGCGAAACAATCGAGTTTCTGTTATGCTTGGATTTTTCAACCCAGACAACAGTGTTTTCATCGATATCTGGGGAAAAACAATCGATTTTCCCGGTGGAAAGTTCGTAGAGTCCCCCTGATTTTATATTATACATAAAGATACTGCGTTCACCCTCAAATCCCTCCTCCCAAACGATTCGTTCATTACCAATCCTGGGATTGTGCTGATGTTCTATGGAGTGGAGCGCCATAACCTTTCCTGTGGCAAAGTTGTAGAGAACGATGTCGGTTGTATTCCTGCGCTCTTCCTCCCATACAGCGAATTTCCCATCGATATCCGGGGAGCGGGCGTTGTTTGCACCGGAGCGGATAAGGATCTTTGTACCTGTTGTTGTATTATAGGAATATATTTCACATGTATTCGGAAATGAGTTATTGTAAGAAGAAGAGTTGGTTTCGATCCATAAGATGCGATCTCCTTCGGCTGCCGGCGGGGATATTATATCACTCATATGCGTAATCTGAAACGGCCCGTCTTCAGTGAAGGACACTGCCCCCCCGGTTCCCGCTTCTAAAAGGATAACCAGGACAACTGTGAAAAAGAGAATTCTCTGTTTTATTTTCACCTGCTCCTCCTCTTCCCTAGTATTATGGATACTGCGATGATGCCTCCAATCATCATTATTACTCCGAAAACCGATGCATCAGATAGTGATGATAATTTTCCGGGGAATTCTCCCGGATTTTTTGTTACTGTTTTTTCACCGGGAGAATGCTGTTCTTCGCCGGTGAGTGTGGTAAGCCAGAGACTGTTTATTCCCCTCAATTCATCGGATTCTCTGGCAATAATATGATTTTGATCGATTTTTGGGCTATGCCATGGTCTGCTGTTGCAGAACGGCTCGAGAATCGTTCCATCTTTATTGGATATCATAATCCCGCCGGAAGAATCCATTTCTCTTTCTTCCGCCCATATAATCCATGCTCCATTGGATTGTGGGTTATAACGACGGGGTATTTCCGGTAGGGGAAGTGTTTCCGTTTCCATACTGTGAAGTGCCATTGTCACGATCTCTGTTTTATATGTTCCGGATGTTTTGTTTCTCCAATGGAGAGGGGCTAACATCATTCCTCCACCAACAGAGGGTGTTCCATATTCTGCGCCGTCTGGAGGAGTAAGCAGGATTTGGGTGTTATTGTACAGTGAGTGGATGGTGACACTGGATTTATTATCTAAAGTGAGCCAGACGACATAACCTTCACCGATTGCCGGTTCCTTCTGGTGGCCCGGTTGTTTGCAGAGAATCTGCTGAGTTCTGTTAGCAAGGGAGTAGAGAAAGATAGTATTTTTCAAACCCTGTTTGTCATCATATTGGATAGGTGAGAAATCCAGCCCCGAAAATACAATCAGGTCTCCGGACATTGCAATCTGGGCGATAAGACATTTATCAACGGAAAGTTCTTCAATAACATCTGTTGAGATGGTATAGAGTCCAATATTATCCGATATTGTGGATTGTTCAGGTCTGCATATCTCCCAGGCGACGTGATCTCCTGAGATGTCCATTGTCAAAGTGAGGTAATCTGCCTGCTCTATGATTTTGTGCGTAGTTCCGGTTGGAATATGGTACAGGTATATGTTTGTCTTTTCATTCTCTGTTCTTTCTGCCCAGACAGCGTATTCACCGTCAATGGCTGAACACCAAATTACCGCGCAGTCGGTTGTATAAATAAGTTCACTGGTTTTGGCGATTGAACTGTTATCCATGGTTTCTGCAGGAAGCAGTTCCTGTCCGATTGACTGGCTGGATATCACTTCCGGCTCATTCTGAAGTGTTTCCACGGTGATCTGAGGTGTATCTGGCAATTTATCACCTTCATCATAGATGGTGAAGGTTGTGGTGACATTAGCAAGTCCGGAATCAACAGTGGCTATATATTCCCTGCTTTTAAGGTCACAGGTGTCAATGTCGAAATACCAGTAGTTATGGGATAACCCCTTAACGACTTCGGTGGTGTTCGGATATGTGGTTTCATTTTTCTCTTCAGGATTGGCAAAGGCCGGAGAGATTGAATAGGAAATCCTGTGGCCCGGTGGTAGATTGGTGGAACCGGAAAATCGCAGAAGGTCACCCTGGTGACCTACAGGGATCTGATCATATTTCATCCATGGTTCTTCCACGAGGAAAAGCATATTTATAGTTCTATCATCAATATCCGGCCGGTTTAGAACTTCAGACAGTTTCATTGCAGTTTCCGTATAGCTTGTGTCAGGATCATTGAGGGCAAAAAGAGGCATATTCTGATAATAAACTTTTGTAAGCTCATTAACTGTGGTAGTGTTGACAGCAAATCTGGAGTCGGAGCCTGTATCCTCTATAATTAGAAAATACTGGCCACTTTGAAGTTCAGATGTTGATTTTGGCGAAAATAATTCTTCCTTAAACACGCCATCTCTGGTGGCAATGATCCGGCGTTCCTGAAAGTTTTGACCAATGATCCACACGGCGATTTCACCATCGTAATCTGCCTGCCCGGTTATTGAGAGGGATATCCCTTTTGGGAGGATTGGTTGGGAAACCTGTGCGGAAAGTGCAGAAACAGATCCTGTGATAATACACATCAGGAGGATTGTAGCTAAGTATCGGGTATATACCGGATTGTTTTTTTTCATTATTATCATTTCCTGAAAGTCTAACGCTGTAGGCTTGGTTAATTACTATTTTTTGTATGCAATATACTCTTTATGTGAGAATTACCAACTCTACACTGTGATTGGAAATGGAAACCCTGCAGGATGAAGCATGATTGATCAGTAGGAACGATGATTGTCACAGATCATTTTTATTGTTCTGATTTCAAATGCATTGTTGTAAGGGTTTAGGATGGATAGGAATTTACGGCTCATGGTGCTGGTTCTTGTTATGATATGTGCCACGCCGGTGGCAACAGCCAATATTTACACAGTGGAAACATGGGAAACTCTCCCGCCTGGCGAGAACGTAATGGAATCATCTCCCATATGCTGGTGGGAAGTGGCTCCGTTGACACTCATATGGTACACTGTTTTCATGTTCTGCCCTTCATTTTTATTCTCCGGAGATTTCCTCTATGCAGCCGGTGCGTGGTGCAGCCTGGGATTTCGCCAGGTAATGCACTATTGTGTGCTTGGGCATCCCTTACGTGCGGATATATTTTACTATATTCAGGTTCATCCGGGAACTTCGTTCTCTGTAATCGTGAAAAAAACCGGCATTAATCGTGGAACCCTGTATTATCACCTGCGCATCCTTCTTAGGGTAGGTAAGATTTCTGAACTGCGGGAAGGCGGCTGTACTACCTATTTTGAAAACTCTGGCAAATATTCTTCTGATGAAAAACAGATTCTGTCCCGTCTTCAGGCAGGCACTGCAGGGGAAATTTGTACTTATCTCGCTCTGTGTCATAGTGCGACACGTTCAGAGATTGCCCACCGGATGGACATTGCACCTTCTTCTGTCTCATGGCACCTCTCCCGGTTGAAAAGTAGTGGCATTATTGTTTCAGAGAAGGTGGGGCGGAAGACTATGTATTCCCTTACATCTGTTGCCGCCTCTCTTCTCAGTACTTGTCAGTCGGATATTGTCCGTCAACAACTGGATAAAATTAGTATTATTGGCAGTTCTTCAGGTACTGAGTAATTATCTGTTTGGAGTAAAAAACCCAGTATAACATTTTATTGTGGCATATTAATGTCTGAAAATAGGATAATATGTTTATTATTTTTGGGCATTAATGTAACTGATCCCCCACAGAGATGCTGAAATGTCCTTTTGTTATCAGATAATCCTTCCTTGTTATTCGACAGGAGCCTATTTTAGTTTCTTTTGTTTCGCTATCATCTCAGATCTTCCTCCAGAACTGTAAGCCCTGATTTTTCGTAAGGCTGGACTGTCACACTGGTCTCTTTAAACAGTGTTCTGTTATACAAAAGTCCGGTTGTATAGGTTCCAATAGGCATATAGTCAAATTCATACGGTGTTGATACTCCGGTGTATTCACCCCTCAGATAGATTTTTGCGCCTGCCGGAGTACTGTTGATAAATAACCTGCCGCAGGAGTAATCCTGAAGGTTTGTCCTCACCGCTCTATCGATTTTGTCATTCGTATCAACAACTGCAATCTCTTCAGAATGTGGGATATATCCTTTTTTAAGCCTACAGTTCTGCATGTTCCGTTCCCTGCCCCCTCAATCGAAATGAAGTCTGAGGCCGATGCCAACCTCCTGCAGGGGGGCAACGTTTGAGAGAGCACGTTTTGCCTGAAAATCGGTGCAGTGGCAGGCGTGGACAGCAGCCGGCTGCAGTGACTTGAGATAGCGGCACGTCCCCAGGATCTGGCTCTCTGCCGCGTCGAGGAGGTGGAACCCACCGATGATATCGGCAACACGCTCTTCCCCTGTGATCCTTCTTGCCTGCTCAATGATGTTGCAGATCCCGGCATGGGCACACCCGGGGATGATGACCAGCCCTTTGTCAGTCAGGCAGGCCATTGCCGAATCGTCGATGACAAAATCCGGCACCCAGCACCCGTCTCTGAGGACCTGTCCCACCGGATGCACGCCCTCAAACTCAGACTGCCGTTCGATCTCTCCGAGGAACACTATACGATCGGTGATCCAGACCGGATCCGCACTCAGCAGGATCTTCCCGAACGAGGCAAGGGTGTCCCTGGAGATGAAACACCCTATATCCTTCCCTTTGTCATCCCTTTTTGGTGCAAACAGATCGGGATGGGCCAGGATCGAGGGGGATGCGACATCTTTCTCCTCAATTGATGCTTCAAAGGCACACTTAACCAGCGAATCCAGCCCCCCTGTATGGTCGAGATGACCGTGAGAGAGAACGATCCAGTCCACAAGAAGAGGATCGATGCCCATCTTGTGTGCGTTCTCGATGAAGAGGTCTGAATACCCGGTATCAAAGAGGAGACTCGTATTCCCGTCTTTGATGTACAGGGAAAACCCTGGTTCTGCACGAAAGTAACGATCAGTGAGGGTGGCATTGTCAACCAGTACGTAAATCTCCATGTAATTCACAGAGGGTCGGCAGTAAAACATAAAAATCTGGCGTTCGTGGGAAGACCGTTATCAAAAACGTGCGTGACCCTGAGAGGTCATGCACGTTTTCATAGTAAGATGCACCTCCTGCCTCTGCTTCACCGCACCATCATCCGGTTTCTGGTGTTATTTTCCATCTGCATTCCGGATAGCCCTGGTTCTGTATGAAAGTATCCGGACCAGATGAATTAATGCAGGCTAAATACCACCTATATACAGTAAATCAGGAGAGCAAATAATGCATTTTAGTAAATTTATTCGAAATTTATTGTATACAGGACTCCTCTGCCTGCTGGTGCTGTCTTTTGTCCCGGCGGCATCGGCGGCAGGAATGGTTATGGAAGAGGAGTGGAATAACACATATCAGTACGGTAAATATACTGATTTTTTCACTGTTTTACAGACTGATTGCGGTGGGTATATTCTCGGAGGACTTGGGGTAAACCCCGGAGGTAATAATGCATTGCTCTTAAAAACCGATGCATCCGGTGCAGAGGTATGGAACTGGTCGTTTGCAGGTGACAGGGTCTCGTCTGTTGAAATCACACCGCAGGGAAATTATGTACTGCTGACATTCAGAGAGGTGCTTGAGTACGATAATGAGTCGCTCGGGAGCGATGCGATTATGACCAGTGCGATTGCGGATTCACATATCATCTCTGTTGATGAAAACGGCACCGTTATTTTTGATACTGAAATTCCGGGTCTGCGTGCAAATTCGGTAAAAGTCATGTCTGATGGGAATTATGCAGTCGCAGGCTGGACCTGGTCTGATGACCTTAAGACATCGTCTCTCATTGGATTGTATGACAATGAGGGAAATAAAATCCGGAGCAGTTTAATAGGTGCCGGAGCCGCGTATGATCTGGCAGTTGCAGGAGATAATCTCTATGTAACAGGTATCTCTTCTCTCTCAGATTCAGATATAGGAAACAAATTTTCGTGGTTTATCTGCCTTGATAATGCAGGAAAAGAGATCTATAAGAAAACATATGAGAATGTCTCGTTTTACTCTGTTATACCTTCATCAGAAGCAGACGGTGGTTTCCTTCTCTCCGGCAGTGCGTTAATACCCTGTACTGTATTTTCCCCTGATGGATTTGAGACACGTGCATATGCCATGAAAACCGATGAATCCGGCAAGGAGGAATGGAGTCATATATTACAGGGATATGAGTGCTACGGTGCCTGTGAGCTGCCTGATTATGGTTACATCCTCTCCGGTCTCTGGGGTGATAACGGGATGCTGCAGATGCTCAGTTATTCTGGTCTGCCTGTATCCTCAGTAATTTACAATGAGGGTGAAGAGTCTGCCCAGAGCCGGCTGAGTGCTGTTGCTCCGACTGATGATGGTGGTTGTATCTCCTCAGGCTGGACGCGTATGACTGGTAATGTTGAGGGATGGCTGGTTAAGTCAGATATATCC
>DAOVRB010000079.1 GCA_030628325.1 Methanomicrobiaceae archaeon
ATACATTCGTTAAAACGCAGAAGGAATTGAAAGAAAAAGGATTTACACAGAAGGATAGTAAGACATACACCATTCTGGTAACACTAAAGGATAACTCTTTGATTGAAATTTTAGCTGCATCAATCCAGTTTAAATCATCCAGGGGAGAAGTTCAGCAATTAAATTACGCCTATAATCCAGAAACGGGCAAGAGTATTGTTATGCCAGGTCATGTGCAGAATGTCCTGCAATTATGATACCGGGTAGTTTTGGTTGCTCTGCTGTCTGCCTGGCTGGTACTGCTACATTAGTTTTTAGCTGAACACCTTGCGCTCTTTGTGTTTATGTGATAACTGTGCAGGGTATGTAACTATGTCAGGGGTGTTTCTGCGATGCATATGAAGCGAACTTGTAAAGTGAGAGAAAATGCAAAATGAAGGGTCAGATTTTAAGAAATGTGGCTATATTGGCGTCATTTTCTCAGTTTTTGTTATTTTACTGAGTATTGTAGGTTTTTTTGTAACTTATCGCTGCAACCTTATTACTATAACACTCCTTGGCTTCGCGGCACTTTTCGCATCAATTATTTTAATTGGTGGAAAAAGTGCTGAAAGATATCTTCTCATATTACAATTAGGCAATGGCCTTAGTATTGCTGCAGCACTATTATGGCAGGCGATTAGTATGCAGAATCAAAATTTTGCAGGGGTTTTTTATATCGCTTTCATTCTCTGGCTCATGGTATACGCAGGGCATATGTATAAAATACATCTGAAAAAAACCGTTGAGAATTCTTAATAACGCACTCATTTTTGATAGTACGAATCTGACCGGCGTTGCAATTGAATATGAACTTTCAGATCTCCGGGAACGGTGTACCTATCTCTCCAGAAAAGAAATAAAAGAAGAGGTTGGGGATATTCTCAGTAACCAGGCAAAATATTTCAACACTGAAGTTAGTGGTTCAGATGGAAATCTGGCATTGAAATGGGAGTACAATAAAATTCATTCGTGCAACAGCCTCTAATGCCAGTTGTTTATTACTTTGCCAGAGACGATTACTTCAACCATGAAAACGCGAACCTGGGACCAGGGAAACGGTTTCGCATTTCACACCTCAAAGAGTAAATCCCTGGATATTTCACGTTTCTTTAACACTACATGGCGTGGTCCCTGGCGTATTGAACAGGAAAAAATACAGAACATCCCGGCAAAATCATGATACATATTTACGCTGCCAACCCTTTCACTAGTGAAGGAGAAACCGATGCCTGAAACTAATGATCTTGCAGGAGGATTTACCAGTATTGACGATATGGCAGACAAAAATGCCTTTATTGAATACTTAAAACTTATTGATTCACTTGCATATTTCCAGGAATACAAGCAAAGGAGTTTTGAACTGCTGCAGATCAGGGAGGGTTCGTCTGTCCTTGAGGTTGGATGCGGTCTTGGATATGATGCCGTTGCCATTGCAGAACTGGTAGGCAAATCCGGATCTGTAGTTGCTGTTGATGCCAGCCGGATAATGATAGATCAGGCAGAAAAGCGGTTGGAAAATCTAAACCTTCCGATAACATTCCAAACAGGGGATGCTCATCAGCTAAGCTTTGAGGAGGGCTCCTTTGACGCAGCCAGAATTGACCGGGTTCTTCAGCATGTACCGGATCCCTGCACCGTCATCAGGGAAATGACAAGAGTGCTCAGGCCAGGCGGGAAGGCAGTTGCAATTGAACCTGACTGGGAGACTTTCACAATCAGTTCAGCAGATAAGATTACTACACGATCTCTTGTGAACTTCTTCAGCGACCGCTTTGAGAATGGGACCATTGGGCGGCATTTATACAGCTACTTCGGGGATGCAGGCCTGACCAATATTGAAATCTTCCCGGAAACGCTCATAATTACAGACCTTACCCTTGCAGACCGGCTTTTTGATATTATCAACACCACCAGACAGGCAACAGAAGCGGGGATTGTTATGGGTTGTGATGCAAAAGGGTGGCTTGATGAACTACGGGAATCGGATGCAAACAACCGTTTTTTTTGTTCATATACCGGTTTTCTGGTGTGCGGGACAAAAGAGGAGTGAACTGTCTCATTACAGGTGACTGTCCCCGTCATTTTTTCCGGCCAAAAAGGGAGCGCTGGTGTTATCTGCAGATGTGATGGAGATCATGAGTTGGATGTGCCGGCAAAATTGAAAAGGTCACTATTTAGTTATTGATGAGGCATATCGTAATCTCAGTCCTGCGGAGAGTTTTGATTCTGCAAAAGAGATTACAGAGCATATTATCGTCAAAAAACAAACTTCCGGAATTATTCAGTACCCAAAACATCCCTGACTTAATCTGACTCCGGGTCTCCTGAAAATACTATTATACCCCGGAAATAAATGTTGTATTATCCTGAATAAATCTCCCGGGAAAGAGAGACATGAAGCACATAAAATATTCCGATCTTCTCATAGTAAGGAATTTAACAGTGAACTCTGATGGGGTGAATATACTGGACGGAGTCTCTTTCAGTCTCTCGAAGGGTGAGTGTCTCTGCCTGACCGGCCCCTCAGGTGCAGGAAAAACAGTTCTTTTAAAATGTTTAAACCGTCTAATTAAGCCTTCTGCCGGGGAGATCCTGCTTGATGGTCATGATACCGGGAAAATGAACCCTGTTGAGGTAAGAAAGCAGATCTGCCTTGTCGGGCAGTTGCCTGTTCTTTTTGCAGGAACAGTTAAAGATAATCTGGCCTATCCTTTTACTTTCAGAGCCAACCAGAATCTTCCAGTACCTGATTATGCCACTCTAATGGAAAATGTTGGCTTATCGCCTGAATATTTAACAAAAAATGCTTCAAAACTCTCTGGTGGTGAAAGACAAAAGGTGGCAACTGCAAGAGCACTTGGACTTAAACCTGCGATCTTACTCTTTGATGAACCCACTGCAGCACTGGATGAAGCCTCAAAACTTGTAATTGACGATCAGATCAGGAAGCTGAACAGAGATTACGGAATGACAATAATTGTGGTTACACATGACATGGAAGAGGCAAGACGCCTCTCCCGGCGAATCCTGAGGATAAAAGAAGGTCATCTGGAGGAGATCTGATGTCGGGTGTTATCTATGACCCTTTTGAAGGGCTTGTAAAAATGCTGTTATCCCTTATACTGGTTGTTTTTGTCCTTTTTCTCTCATTTAAATTCAGGCTTCAGCTGGAGCGGGAGATTGTAACTGCCACCTTCCGTTCGATTGTTCAGCTAATGGCAGTAGTGATGGTAATCGCTGCCGTATTTCGGTCTGAAAATCTGCCGTTAGTCCTCCTTGTTCTTGCTGTGATGGTAGTTATCGCAGCAGAGACCTCTGCAAAAAGGGTAGAAGGAATTAATAAACCGTTTATTGTAACTTTTTCTGCAATAGCAGCTGGTTCCGGAATTGCTCTGTTATTTCTTGTTCTGCTGGGTGTAATACCCATTAAACCTGAGTTTTTAATCACAGTTGGAAGTATGACAATTGGCGGGTGCATGATAATATGCTCACTTGCAATGAACCGTTTTTCAGCTGAGATCAAAGCACATCATAATGAGATTGAGACTGCTCTCTGTCTTGGTGCGACACAGGAAGAGGCAATTCGTCCTTTCCTTGGCGAAAGTGTAAAAGCGGCTTTGATTCCATCTATTGACCGGTTAAAAACACTTGGTATTGTGGTTCTGCCCGGAACAATGGCAGGCATGATAATCGGTGGGGTTGATCCAATATGGGCTGCCGAGTATCAGCTTGTTATCGTATTTCTCCTTCTTGGGTCTGGTTGTATAACAGCACTGATTGCCACAACACTTACACAAAAATACCTGAACATAACAGATGAGATCTAATGAATATATCAGAAACAGACTGGACAGACGTCTGGATTGAAAAAATGAAATCTCATATTAATCAGGAGAATCTTCTTGGTTGCCCGGAGATGTGGTATAGTTATGATTCTGCACTTCGTTTCTGGAATATGGCCCATGAAAACGGTGGGGAACGAATCAATAATACACTTAAAGGCCTGCCTCTTGAGCCTTCGTACAGTGTTTTAGATGTTGGAGCAGGTCCCGGTGCACTTGCAATCCCTGTCGCCTCTAAGGTAAATCGTCTGACTGCTGTTGAACCTGCTTCCGGAATGTGTGAGGTGTTCAGGGAGAAAATCCTGGAGTCAGGTACAGATAATATAGAACTTGTACAGAAGCGCTGGGAAGATCTGAATGTAATGAGAGAGCTTTCAGGTCCCTATGATCTTGTATTTGCCTCTTTTTCCCTTGAAGTACCTGACATAAAGAAGGCTATTGAAAAGATGAACATGGCTTCTTTGAAGTGGGTCTATCTATACTGGTTTGCCGGTAAAAATTCCTGGGAGGAGGCTTCAAAGGATCTCTGGCCTGTTCTCCATGGGATGGAGTATTGTCCTGTTCCCAAGTGTGATGTAATCTATAATATTCTATATGGGATGGGAATATACCCAAATATTGCAACATACGAATTCAGACACATCAACCGCTTTTCTTCTCTTGACGAAGCCGTTATAAATTTCAGTCCACAGTATGGTGTAAAAACACCTGAACAGAAAGAAATTTTAAAGAACTATCTTGCAGGACGTGTCAAAGATTGTGGAGATACTATAACCCTTACAGGTGCCTCAACAAGGGTTAAGATGTGGTGGGAGGTGGGGAAATAAGAATTCCCCTTATTTTTTCCGGCAAAAATATATTTTTTTACTCGCGGGGGTGGAGGAGCAGAGTGGGAAGTCCCCGTCCTTTAAGGCAGGGTAGTTCACTCTAATATTCACGTTACAAAAACAGCTCCCCGTTTTCCCTGTGGACGTCCCGCAGTCTGGCTGTCATCTCCTTTACTTCAGTGAGGGCATCGGGGTTGCGTCTCTCTTTGAGCAGAGGCAGATAAGAGGAAGGTTCCCTGATGTTTGAAATGTCCATCCCGGCAAGGGCGGCGATGATGCCAAGGTTTACGTATGGAAGGCCACTTTCGACCGCGTATCCTCCTTCGAGCACCGCAACGAGACGGCCGTCACAGAGTCTTTCTGCAAGATTCCTGGCGGATTTCATCATTTCAGCATAACCCCGGGCAGAGAGGGCGAGTGCTGTCAGGGGGTCTGTGAAATGGTTGTCCTGCCCGGCAGATATAGCGATGAACTCCGGTCTGAACTCTTCTGCTGCAGGTACAATCACCTCTTTTATGAGGTATTCATAGACGCTGTCCGAACTCCCCCAGGGGACCGGCATGTTGACTGAGTATCCTGCACCCTCCCCTGACCCGGTTTCATATATACTGCCGGTTCCGGGGTAGAAGGGGCTCTGGTGAATGGAGGTAAAGAAAACTGACGGGTCGTCGCAGAATATCTCCTGTGTGCCGTTCCCGTGGTGTGCGTCCCAGTCAAGTATGAGGACTTTTTTAATACCCGCCTTTTTGACTGCCTGTACCATTATTGCCATATTGTTCAGGTAACAGAAGCCCGCACCCGAATACCGGCCGGCGTGGTGACCCGGTGGTCTTACCATTGCAAAGGCGTTCTCCACCCGGCCTTCAATGACCGCCTCTGCGGCGGTGACCGCCCCGCCTGCGGCAAGGAGAACTGTATCAAGTATGCCCGGGGGGATGATTGTGTCAGAGTCGATATATCCGCCCTTTATATCGGCCTCTCTAAGAAATTCAAGGTATCTGCGCTCATGGACTGCAAGCACTTCATCTTCTGATGCCATTCTGGGACTGAGGCGGACAATCTCCGGCCTGTCCCAGATCCCCTCCTCTGAAAGCTGGTCATCGGTGTACGCGAGCCTCTCTCTTCGTTCAGGATGCAGGGGGTGCTGTTCGTATGAGAG
>DAOVRB010000257.1 GCA_030628325.1 Methanomicrobiaceae archaeon
CCGACAGGTGCACTTAATTCAGAAGAGGCAGTATTTGCAAATTCCAGTGTGCACAAGAAGATTAAAGAACTCCTGATTGAACAGGGTAAAGGCTGTGGCAAAGGGGATGAAGGTGCATGGGCCCCGCGTATAGATGATATTGAAGCTTTTGAACTGATCACCGAGGCTGTTTTATCTATCTCAGATGATCTGATGATAGAGATTAACCTTGGTATCGATGTGGCTGCAAGTGAAATGTGGAAGGATGAAACATATGTGTATCGTGATCTGAAACGTTCCACAGATGACCAGATTTCTTACATGGCAGAACTTGTTGATCGCTATGATCTTGTCTATGTCGAAGATCCTCTCAGGGAAGAGGATTTTGAAGGCTTTGCAGATCTTACAGAAGAGGTCGGTGACCGCTGTTTAATATGCGGGGATGATCTTTATGTTACCAATGTCAAGCGCATTGAAACGGGTATTGATATGGATGCCACAAATTGTGTCCTGATAAAACCGAATCAGATAGGAACGCTTACAGACACTTTTGAGGCAATAAAAATGGCTCATTCATATGGGATGGAGACTGTTATGAGCCACAGGTCCGGTGAAACTACTGATAATACTATTGCTCATCTTGCCACTGCATTTGGATGCTTATATCTGAAGACCGGTGTTGTTGGTGGAGAGCGCATTGCAAAACTTAATGAACTTATAAGAATTGAGGAGATGTTATCTTGAATTCCAATGAAATAGATATTGAACTGAAAGAATCACTGGTACCGGTTGAAGAATACCTGGCAGCAGGTGTGCACATTGGCACACAGCAGAAGAGCAAGGATATGATGAAGTTTATTTACCGTGTGCGTGGTGACGGTTTATATATTCTTGATATCCAGCAGACAGATAACAGGATAAAAACAGCTGCAGAGTTCATCGCGAAGTTCCCTGCTCCAAAGGTGCTGGTTGTTACATCCAGGCAATATGGCCAGTACCCTGCAAAGAAGTTTGCAGAAACTATTGGTGGAATGTCAAAAGTTGGCAGATTTATTCCAGGTATGCTCACAAACCAGGTGACTGCAGATTATGTTGAACCTGAGGTAGTTGTTGTAACTGATCCTATTGGTGATGCACAGGTAATTCAGGAAGCTGTTCAGTGTGGAATTCCGATTGTTGCACTCTGTGATACCAATAATATTACAAAGTATGTTGATCTTGTAATCCCAACCAACAACAAGGGACGCAAAGCACTTAGTATGGTTTACTATCTTCTTACCCGTGAAGTGCTTAATGCCCGTGGTATCGTCACTTCATTAACATATGAAGATTTTGAAGTAGAACTTTAAGTTATATATAGGGGAATTGTAATGGTGATACGCAGGGCAGGCGTTGCCGGGATGTTTTATCCCGGTGAACGTAGGTCTCTGGAATCTCTTTTAGGAGATTTTTTCCGTAATGCTGAAGTTGAGTGTCCGGACTCATACGGGATAGTATCGCCTCATGCTGGTTATCCATATTCCGGGCAGTTGTCGGCATCTGCTTTTTCCACAATCCCAAAATCTTTTAAAGGTACTTTTATTCTGATTGGACCCAGCCATTCTGGGTTTACAACATGTATCTCTGCGATTCCATGGGAAACACCTTTGGGTAATGTTGATGTTGATCTGGATTTGATTGGAAATCTTGATCTTAATATTGATGAATTTTCAATGGAATATCAGGAGAATTCACTGGAAGTTCAGATACCTTTTATTAAGTATCGTTTTCCGAATGCGAAGATTGTACCTGTTCTGATGGGTGATCAGAGTTATAAAGAGGCAATATCACTTGCTGATTCAATTCTAAAAGCTATTAATATCACAGGTAGTGATGTCAGAATTGTTGCCTCAAGCGATTTTTCGCATTATATTCCTGAAGATATAGCAAAAAGGCAGGATCTGTATGTGATAGATGCCCTTAAAAATCTGAATATTGAAGAGTTTTACAGACGGATTAAAGAAGAGGGTGTTAGCGTCTGTGGATACGGACCGGTCTCTGTTATGGTCTCTGTTTGCAGGCGTCTTGGTGCAACCCATGGTCGTCTGATAAAATATACGACAAGCGGTGAGACTACCGGCGATTATTCACAGGTTGTAGGATATGCGGCAATAGCGGTGGTATAAGTTTGGCAACATGGAGTGCACCCGGAAAAGTGTTTTTATTTGGTGAGCACGCTGTAGTATTCGGTAAACCGGGAATTGCAATGGCAATAAAGCCACGTGTTTATGTTACTGTCAGGAAAACAAGGCATCCGCCCCGGGTAAGATCACCATATCTGGAAAATTGTTTTGATATAATGGGCGTGAACGGAAGTGTTTATATACATTCACAACTTCCCAGTTCATCGGGTCTGGGTTCATCAGCAGCAGTTACTGTTGCAACTCTCTCGGCAATAAATGATGAATTTGATATGAATTATACGAGAGCCGATATTGGTGATATGGCTTATAGTGTTGAAAAAAAGGTCCAGATGGGTAAAGCCAGCCTGACCGACACACATGTCTCATCATATGGCGGACTGGTACTAATTAAAGGCGAAACAAAGAGACGTCTTGCACCTCAGTCATTCCAGCTGGTTATCGGAAATACTCTTGTGTCTCACAAGACAGCAAAACTTGTGGAGATGGTTGGTGAATTTAAAAAAGAGGAACCACTTGTTGTTGATCCGATTCTGGATGCAATTGAAGCAGTTACTATCCGTTCAATGTATAAATTCGATGATATGAAAGTACTGGGGAGATATATGGATATTAATCATGCCCTGCTGGAAGCCCTGGGTGTTGGTCATCCTATGCTAACGCGGCTTGTATCGGAGGCGAGGGCTGCAGGTGCTTATGGTGCAAAAATGACTGGTGCGGGTGGCGGAGGAAGTATGATTGCACTTTGTCCGAAACGTTCAAAAAACAAGGTTGCCAGTGCGATAGAGGCCTGTGGTGGTAAAGCTATTATAACTACGATTGATACGGATGGCGCAAGGAAAGAGCGTGACTATGGTAGAAACAGTAATTCTAAAATTAGGCGGTAGTGTAATCACTGATAA
>DAOVRB010000303.1 GCA_030628325.1 Methanomicrobiaceae archaeon
ATATCATTAAGCTGGTCCTGTGTGAGAAAAGCACTTACTGTTGCCGTACGGGGGTCACCTGCCATAGTGCTCTCTGAAGAAGTGTGTGGTATAACAACTATTGTATCACCCACATCAGTGATCAGGTTTGCAACCAGCAGATTGATGCTGTTCCCCATGATCCCGAGTGAGGCAATAGCAATTACGCCGACAATGATGCCGATTATTGAAAGAAATGACCTGATCCAGTGTTTTTTCAGGTTTTTTACGGCAAGGTTAAAGAAGAACATTGGTCCCGGCTCCTGTTGATGCAGTATGTTGTCAGGTATTATGCCTGTACATCCCGCAATCACATAGTCGAAAACCAAACTTTGATATGAAAGTGAGATTGCCACTTTCATCAAACAGTGCGTGACGCTGAGACGTCATGCACGTTTTAGTAAAAAGTCTGGTTTTCTTCATTATAGTTCCGAACGTATTTTTTAAAATAACCAATGTAAATCGAAAGTTTCTTTGAAAACTTTCATTTCCATTAGTTCAAAAAGTGACGTTCGTAACTATAATTGTAACATAGAATGCTGAATGTCTTTAATACCTTCTGTAATGAGGGCGTGAATTGAGGTATGAAAACGTGCATGACTCCTGTTCTGTCAGTCAGTGTTTGATGACGAATTATAGAGTGATTTATATGGCAGATATTGAGTGAAAAAAGAGTAAACAACAGGACTGCATCTCTCTTACGTCTGAGTAATTACAATCTCAGTTACAATTCAGGTTACAGTCTCATCTTCTCTTTTCTTCTCTTCTCTCAGTGCCTGTGCATACTTAATCAGGCCGTAAATGCCGTCTGCAGCGGGATGAACTTCAAGAAACTGCTTCAGTTGTTCCGTGGTTGTTCCCTTCTCCATTAAGTATGCCATATAAGGGGTGAACAATGAAGAGGCCGGGGAGCCTGCATACATCCGGACAATTTTCCCGCTCTTTGTATCCAGCTCAATCTTTGAGTAACCGGTGTACCTCTCAGGCACCGACCAGAATGAACCTGCTCCTGCGGGTGATGGCAGAATACAGGCCTTGTCGGGTTTTATTCCAGGCACAGAACAGAAAGAATGATCAAACCTGAGTTTGATCGACTGCGGTATACAGGACGGCATGCCCGGATTTTCACGCCCAAGAATGGAACTGGCGGCGATCAGTCCCTCTCTTCTGGCCACAGGTGTCAGGTATGGAGGCCCTGTGATATCACCTGCTGCATATATGCCGGCAATCCCTGTCTGCATATCTCTGTTTACTATGATTTCGCCCAGTTTACCCTTCTCAAACCCTGATATCATATCAGTATTAGGTACCAGTCCTGTTGCGATAAGGACAGCATCTGTCCGGCTCTCTGTATAACCTGCATGGAGTGTTAAGCCCGCACCCTGCCGGTTTTCAGTTATTTTATCTACTGGTGTATCTTCCCTGACTGAAACTTTTTTTAGTTCTTTACGGGCTAATTTTACAAATGTTTCATCCATGGAGCCAAAGATTTCTCTCCTGCAGAGCATTTCCACTTCAGAACCCAGAGCTGAGAAGATATAGGCAAATTCAGATGCGATCACCCCTCCTCCGATAATAGAGATCTTCTCTGGCAGTTCTGTGAGGTTATGGATGTTATGTGGTGTATAGACGTGAGGAAGCTCTGTTCCCTGGATGTCAGGGATATATGGCCGCGAACCGGTTGAGATTATCAGTTTATCATAACTGACCTCTTCACCATCCAGAGTCACGTCCGGCCCGTTAATACACGCTTCCTTTCCCGTGCACAGTGTCACACCGGTGCCTGTGGTTTCCTCATCAAGTATGTTAGAAATTGTCTTCTGTATCTTTCCTGTCTCTCTCCAGATATTTTTAAGCGAGACTTTGGGTGAGGCATCAAAAATCTCATAAGCTGTCAGTTTTTCCGAATGGGCAAGAGTCCTTGCTATATCATTTAAGGCACAGATGACCATACAGCCATGATGCAGGCACTGGCCACCGGTTGCACCCTTTCTGTCAATCAGAAGAACATCCTCTCCTGCCGTTCCAAGGTGTACTGCAGCGATTCTGCCTGCAGGTCCGCCTCCGATGATAACTACTCTGTTAATATCAGATGATTTCGGCATCATCGTCTATCGGTTCGCTGAGGAGTTCACCGGTTACCGCGTTTACTTCAACAATATGATTCCCGCGGATCTGCCAGATCGGTACATATACAAGATTCATATCAAAATTAATGTCTTTTCTCTCTGGTTTGACCACTTTGGTTTCATAGGAGATGGTGTCACCTTCAGTCTGGCTTGTACGGACTGTTTTTGTGAGTCTGGTAATAATTTCAGAAATGAGTTTTTCCTTAACCTCTTTGCCGTCTGTTTTTGGAGAAATCACATCTGAATCAGGAGGCACGTGATCAGTATCATATATCGAAGTCCCGATCTCTGTTTTTATGCCGTTAATTGCATTAATTGCCCCTTTCTCGTCTGATTCAAAGTTGATTACATATTTGTTGATTACTTTTTCCCCTGTACTCCTGTATTCATACACCCAGTACGGAAGGAAACGACATTTTATTGTTCCTTTAATGCCCGCGATCTTTTTTGCCTCTTCTTCTGTCACTGTTATTGGGAAGTGGGGGATTTTTGGACCGGGAA
>DAOVRB010000292.1 GCA_030628325.1 Methanomicrobiaceae archaeon
ATCACCTGTTAGGAAAGCACCTATAAAGGCTTTATGTGCTGAAACAGGATTTATACAGGTAATGAAGAGCAGAAGGACAACACAAAGCAATACAAATGTTTTCATTCTTTTCATTTTTTTTCTCCTTTAAGTGGAATAGGAAGCAATTCAGGTTTAACACGGACAAGATAGCCTACCACAGCACCTGAAACAACTGCTTCTACAATCATAATCGGTATATGAGCAATTGCAAGTAATTGTGCAACAACGAAAAACTGGTCGCCTGATATAACAAGTACACAGACAAGGCAGGCAACTGTAAGAATTATTGCAAGTCCTCCGCAGATACCACCCAATACAGGAAGTGATATCCTGCGTTTATAACCTGCAAGGAAAGTCAGGTAACAGATCAGGCCCGGCACACCGACATTAAGGGTATTAATGCCAATAACAGTAATCCCGCCATGCTGGAACAGAAGTGCCTGTAAAGTTAGCCCTATAAACATTGCAACGTAGCAAAGCGGGCCAAGTACAATCCCCAAAAGCCCGTTGAGAATAAGGTGAGCACTTGAGGGAGGTATATCAATGTGAATCAGTGACGCCACAAAAAATGCTCCGGTCAAAACCGAAAGTTTGGGGATTTCACTGGCAATATCACCCCGACGGGATGCCCACCTGAGTGTTACTGCAAGAAGAACAATGGTGATAACCCAGCCGGCAATTATTACCGGCAGAGAAAGTACACCGTCTGAAATATGCATATTATAATTCTCCGGATGATAGTTCTGGTTAAGTTTTTTAAGATTTTATCACTCCCGTAAAATATGATTTAAGGGGAGTGAATCCCAAATTCAATTCCTTAGTTTTTCCTTACAGCAAAAAGAACAACAAAAAGTACACCGATTGTTGCTATCACACCAAATCCCGGACTTGCATGAGTTTTTGCAGAAGCGGACTGTGTGTTTTCAGGTGATGCCGGTGCACTGAGTGCTGCTGTGAGTTCCTGTGTCTGTTCAAGAACATGCTCTGCAACTTTTTCTGCTCCATGTGCTGCGTCATGTGTTGCGTCTGCATTTGCTTCGCAGCTTTCAGGCACTCTGAAGACAAGATCATGTACGTTTTCGTGCTGGACCGTCAGTTTTCCAGTGAATTCGTTGCATTCTGCTTCAATATCACCGATCGTCTCTTCAATTGCAGCTTTGTTTTTCACCGGATCTGTGATCAATGTCTGAAGTTCTGCGGACTTTTCCTGCATTTTAGATGCTATATCCTCAAGTTCGTGAGACACCATATGGATTGTCTTTGCAAGGTCACGTATATCCTGATCAACAGTGTCATCTTTTACAATAACCTTGGTCTGCAGAAGTACAGTTTCAGAGAGTTCAAAAAGTTTATCTGAATCTTCTGAGATCCCTTCAGCAACTTTTTTAATAGAATCTTCATCTGCAGATACAGGCATACAAACCAGTGCAGATATCATTAAAAAGCAAACAAATGCCTTAATTTTAAAATTTAAATTTTTCATGGTAATCCAACCCCTATAAATTCCAATAAGTTTTGTAATAAATAGTTGCTTTAAAGTAATAAAGTTTGCTTAGTTGATCTACTTAATTTAAGTTATAACAACTTTATTTGATGATGTGAGAGATTATGCTTTCACATTCATTTATTGGGGAAAAATAGTTAGACGACAGTCATCTTCAGCCATGGGCAGAACGCCATATCAACGTACTCAGTGCCTTTCCTGGAAAAGAGGTCCGGGAACTTGATTTTTCAGACGAACGCCTTTGCCTCATTCTCGAAAAACTCTCTGATGAAGAAGTCTGGAACTCAATCGAATCGCGACTGAATCAAAAATACCTTCGCGTGTATGAGATTAATACACCCACCGTGCGCATTAATTACACAGGGATTTGAAGAATCTGTTTCTCAGAGTACATCTTTTGAGGATATTGATTATAGCCGGGAGGAAAGAAGGATTTACGTCCGGTCTTTTTCCTATGCCAAAACCCAAAAGAAAGGACTGGACAAACGCATTCAAAAAGCCTTGTGCTGGAAGAATATTAGAGATTTTTGAGTATATCACTCTGGCAATTGCTGTAATCGAAGGTAAAAAAGCAGTTTTGATGACGGAACTATCAGCACTACAACGGAAGGTATTAAACTTCTTTGTACAGATAAAGAAATCTGCAGAGGTATTTGCAGGAATCTCTGATGGGATCAAATGTTAACGAAACGTGAGTGATATAATGCATACACTTGAAATTTTGAACGAATATCTGGATATTATCCAGAAGATCTTCAGATCGAGGCTGATGTTGCAGATCATGATCTCATTAGGTAAGGGGGATAAAACCCTTGCAGAACTTCGTAAGTTGACAGGAAGTACTTCGCAGACTATTCTTCCGAAGATCCGGTATCTGGAGGAAGTGCATTACATACGATTCCTTGACAATGGCTATCATCTTACCCCTCAGGGAAAAGTAATTTCATCCCAGATACAGGATTACATCAGAACAACTATCCTTTTTAGCAAAAATCCAAAATTCTGGTCTACACACTATCTCAAAGCTATTCCTCCCACGTTCCTGCGTGACATCGGCGACCTCTATAATTCCGGGATCGTTGAAACTTCCAGTACTAATATTTACTCTGTCCTTGAGTGTTTTTTTGAGATACTGGGAGATGCTGAACAGATACACATCATCTCGTCTTTCATGAGTCACCCCCATGCAGATGCCCTCATTG
>DAOVRB010000242.1 GCA_030628325.1 Methanomicrobiaceae archaeon
ATAATAACTATCCAGACATACAATCTGGCACGCAAATCCGGATTTTTCAGTAATTTTTCCAGCCAGACATCATTCATTTGTTATCAGTCTCCTGTCAGAGATCAGAGGGACGAAACTAAAGACTCCGTTCTATTATACCCGGCTCATACCTGACTTTCATCTGGTCCATACCCTGTCATACACCCGGGGATCGCCAGCCACCAGCCACCACCATCCGGAACAGAGACCAAAATCCCTTATTCCTCTAACATTACCTTCATTCTCTTCCTTCTGAAGAGATCTTCCCGTTCCAGTTCCTCAAGGTGCATCTCAATATACTTCTGTGTTTCACGAAGAGGAGGAAGGAGAACAGTCTCAAGTGCGTTCACGCGTCTCTTGGTAGTCTCAATCTCGTGTGCAACTTTTCGTATGGCACTCTCTTTTTCAGCAACCTCTAAGATATGCTTTAATAATACCTCAAAACCATCAACCACATCATCAAGGGCAACAGGGGTGCCCACGTAACTGTATCCCCGCACTGCCGTCCGCCTGAGAGTCTCCGGCTTATGTATAACCGGAACCATCACACCCATTACAGACTTTTTCTCCATCTCAATATCTACAATTTCAGGAACCGAACAGGCAATCTCCTTCATCCCGGTGAAGCCCATAACCATCCGGGCATCAGTTAACTTTTCATGTGCATAAAAAACGTCTTTCTCCAGCTGCATCCTTAAATCCTGGTAATCCTCAATCAACTCAAGGAATGCCAGAATCATCGCATCACGCTTCTCTTCAAGGAGGTCATGTCCCCTCTGAGCCAGTAATTCTCTCTTTCTCAGCTTTAAGAGTTCAATCCTTGTTGGCTTCACACCACGAATGAGCTTTTTACTCAACCGGCACTCCTCCCCTCTCCGGATCCTTCTGTGGAATATATTTCCTGATAAGGTCGATATCAATCCTCTTTAATTCGGATTCAGGCAGCATTGAAAGGAGATCCCAGGCAAGATTCAGCGTTTCATCAATCGTTCTCCCTCTGTTAACATCCTGATTTACAAATTCCATCTCAAACCGGTCAGCAAATTTAAGGTACTTCTTATCAGTCTCACTCAGCCCCTCTTCTCCGACAACTGCCATAAGGCTCTCAAGTTTCTGGCCACGGGCATACGCGGAATAGAGCTGATCATTCACATCAGGATGATCTTCCCTTGTTCTGCCCTTACCAATCCCACCCTGCATCAGACGCGAAAGACAGGGAAGTACATCAATCGGTGGATATACCCCTTTTCTGTAGAGATCACGGGAGAGAACAATCTGCCCTTCGGTGATATACCCGGTGAGATCCGGAATCGGATGCGTAATATCATCATCCGGCATAGTCAGGATTGGCATCTGGGTAATAGAACCCGGTTTTCCCTTAATTCTGCCAGCCCGTTCATATATGGATGCAAGATCCGTATACATATAGCCCGGATAACCCCGCCGCCCGGGCACTTCCTCACGTGCAGCTGCCACCTCCCGAAGGGCCTCACAGTAATTGGTCATATCTGTCAGAATCACGAGCACATGCATACCCTTTTTAAAAGCAAGAAACTCAGCCGTTGTAAGTGCCAGTTTGGGAGTGATGATACGCTCAATAACGGGATCATCAGCGAGATTGAGAAAAACCACTGTCCGTTCAAGAGCCCCTGACTTCTTAAAATCCCTGACAAAAAAGTTTGCCTCTTCATGTGTGATACCCATCGCTGCAAACACAACCGCAAATTCCTCCTCCTTTCCAAGCACCCGTGCCTGTCTCGTAATCTGTGCTGCCAGCATATTGTGCGGCAGTCCTGCCCCGGAAAATATCGGAAGTTTCTGACCCCGGACAAGCGTGTTCATACAATCAATACCCGAGATCCCTGTTTCAATAAAATCGCGTGGAAATTCGCGGGAATACGGATTGATAGAATACCCATAGATATCCCGTACTTCTTCAGGTATAATCGCCTCGCCGCCATCAATGGGATTTCCTGCACCATCTAAAATCCGCCCGAGCATCTCGTCAGATACCGACATCCTCAGTGGTTCTCCAGTGAACCTCACTGTGGTAAGATCTGTGTCAAGATCTTTAGTTCCCCCAAACACCTGGACAACTGCAAGGTCTGTATGTGTTTCGAGCACCTGTCCCATTTTTTTCTCTCCGGATGGCATGGTAATCTCGGTGACTTCACCGTATGCAACCCCGGACACATTACTAACGACTATCAACGGTCCGCTGACTTTTGTTACAGTCGCATATTCAGTATTTTTTGAAGTCATTTCAGGTACACACTCCTTTCCATTTGTTTATTACAGAGATCTGAACTGGTTCTCCATCTCATCCTTAATCTCCGAAAACTGCGTTTCATATTCTGCATCGGGAACTGTACCCATTCTGGCCATCCTGATTCTGACTGGCATCTCTGAAATCTTCTCAGTCAGAACACCTTTCTGCAGAGCAGACTTTGCAAGCTCGTGGAACTGTAAGAGAATCTTCATCATCAGGTACTGTTTATCAGCCCCGCAGTAGGTATCCACTTCATGAAACGCATTCTGCATAAGGAAACTCTCCCTGATGATTTCCGCATCCAGGAGAACCAGTTTATCACTTTCAGGAAGCGCATCTGAGCCTACCAGCTGAACGATCTCTTCCAGTTCACTCTCCTTCTGCAGGAGCGTCATCATCTCAGCCCTCATGGATTCCCAGTCATCGCCTCCATGCTCATGCCACCAGTCTTTGACACTATCTGTGTACAGCGAATATGACTCAAGCCAGTTTATTGCAGGAAAATGGCGTTTATTCGCCAGATCTGCATCCAGTGCCCAGAATACTTTTACTATTCGCAGTGTATTCTGTGTAACCGGTTCTGAGAAGTCTCCTCCCGGGGGGCTGACTGCACCTATTATTGATATTGACCCGAGAGATTCCTTCTTTCCCAGTGTAACAACCCGCCCGGATCGTTCATAAAAGGCAGCCAGGCGTGAGGCAAGGTACGCAGGATAACCTTCCTCACCGGGCATCTCCTCAAGCCTGCCTGAGATTTCACGCATGGCTTCTGCCCATCGTGAGGTGGAATCCGCCATTAAGGCAACATCATACCCCATATCACGGTAATACTCAGCGATTGTAATCCCCGTATAGACACTTGCCTCCCGGGCCGCAACAGGCATATTACTCGTGTTTGCAATAAGAACCGTCCTTTTCATCAGCGGTTCACCTGTGTGAGGATC
>DAOVRB010000191.1 GCA_030628325.1 Methanomicrobiaceae archaeon
CGTTGGAAATTCTCCTGCCTCTACGAGTTTTTCGAGCATTGTAATCTGTTGTGGAGGTAATCTGATGGTAATCCGTTCCATTGTAGATATCCCTGTGTCAGACATTTGACTGACAATTGTCTGCTGATTGTCAGACCTAAAGCACCTTTATATCTGACTTACTTTTAGACAAGTTCAAGTGCTCTCTATTGGTATATATATGTTTCTGTATATGTCTGACATGTAACTCACAAATGTTTTATTGCCTGATATCAATCATTTAACATGAGAATGAGGCTCACATTTAGCATGAAAATGCGACACGACTCGCATTTTCATTAAACAGTGCGTAACGCTGAGCTTTCATGCACGTTTTTAAAAAGGTGGGTGCATCTGGTTGAATTTTGACAATTTAAGTTTTCCGGTAAAAGCTGTGCACGGTGACAAAATCAGAGCCTACCGTAAGCGAGATATTACCCGTTTTATTGATTTTAGTGCGAATTTAAATCCTTTTCCACCCGTATTTGAATGGAATCCCGATATTTCTCTTGCAAACAGTTACCCTGATGATACATACCAGGAACTGAAGGAATGTGCTGCGCGTGTATTCAACCGCAACTCTGATGAGATTTGTGTTGGAAATGGATCTGTTGAAATCATACGTACATTTTGCTATTCATTTCTGTCACCGGGAGATCGTGTGTATATTGAGCCACACACATTTGGTGAATATTCTTTATCTTCGCGTCTTGCAGGAGGAATTCCGACATCAGATCCTTTAAGATATTCTCTTCGTTTCTTATGCAACCCAAACAATCCTACCGGTGACCTGTTGCCAAGAGATCAAATTCTCTCACTTCTGTCTGATGTAGAGAAGAAAGACGCCATGTTATTTCTTGATGAGGCATTTATTGATCTGGCTGACCCCACACAGAGTGTTGTTGATGTCAAAAGAGAAAACCTGTTTGTCATTCGTTCCCTGACAAAATCATTTGCTGTGCCAGGTCTCCGTATTGGTTTTGGTTTTGGGGATCCTGATATTATTGAAAAAGTTGAAGTGACGCGCCCTCCATGGACCGTTAATTCATTTGCAGAAAATTTTGCACTGCATGCGCTCAGGAACTATCATCGGCTTTCTCAGGCCAGAAGTAGCCTTAACTCAGAAAAAGAATGGCTGTATCGACAATTCGGGCTTATTGGTATTGATTACAGCGAATCAGCTGCGAATTTTATTCTTTTGAATTTCCATTCCTCTGCAGCAGAAATAGTTGAAAAACTGATAAAATACGGCATTCTGGTCAGAGACTGCAGATCGTTCGGTCTTCCTGAACAGATCCGTGTTGCAGTACGTAGCCGGGATGAAAATAAACTTCTCGTGGAGGCATTATCTCAATGCTTGCCCTGATCATGGCAGGCGGCTGTGGCAGCAGGTTGAATGCAGGTGAAAAGCCTCTTGTTAACATCTGTGGCAACCCGATGATATATCATGTAATCCGTGCTTTTGAAGGCGCTGGATGTGAACTGGTGATTGTGTCCTCGCCTAAAACACCATTTACAAAGAACTGGTGCAGGACAAACGGTTTTGAGATTTATAATTCGGGTGGGGCCGGATATGTTGAGGATATGATTGAATGTGTTCTGGAACTTGGCGAGGAAAATCCATTAATGACCTGTGTTTCTGATCTTCCCTGTATAAATAGCGCTATAATCTCTGTTATCATTCGTCAGTACCTGGCATCAGGGAAGGATGCCTGTTCAACCTGGATTCCATCTCACCTATTTCAGCGTTATGGCTGCAGTATTTCATATACTGAAGTTATAAATGGTGTTTCTGCATGTCCTGTGGGTGTTAATATTCTCTCTGGTGACAGAATAACTGAGGAACAGGATGAACTGAAACTGATCCTCGATGAGTTAAGATTGATTTTCAATGTAAATACTCCTGGTGAACTTAGCAGAGTAAGAAAATTCCTCTGCACAGGCATGACTGATTGAATTGAAGCAGAGGCTTGAAAGCTCTTCGGACTTTCAGGCGCGGTTTGATGAAAATACGAGTGGCATTTTTATGCTAAACCCGTATGATGCCCGGGGGCATCACACAAAACGCGATGATAATCTTATATTTCTTCTGGCCAGGTCCTATCTGAGGCCGTATATGGCTGACTCATTGATCGTCCGTATTTTGATTTTTATAGCAAATGGCAACTGCCACCTTCAAAATAAGTGATATCTCATCGTTCTACGGGAAATGATAATAGTCATCACCACTGACCATATGAACATGGAATCATCCCGGGAGATTGAGCTTAGGGGTCATATTATTGACTCAGGCACTATGACCCTTGTTTTTGATAAAGTAATGGATATGGGAGGTAGCTTTGAGGTTCTCCAGTTTGACGTCGGCAAGAGGAAGCAGGATCCGAGTTATGTACATATCTCTGTAAGTGCACCTGATGCAGAGCAGCTGGCATCTATGATGAGCGAGCTTCACCGGCTTGGTGCCAGAGTGCCTGAGGTTGAGGATATTGCTCTTGAAGCAGCTGAGGGGGATCGTATCGTTCCAAATGGGTTCTATTCAACTACAAATCATACGACATTTGTAAAATTTGAAGGTAACTGGCTTCCTGTTGAAGGAATTGAAATGGATTGTCTGATTGTAATTAATACTGATGAAAAAAGGGCAGTCTGCACACCCATGTCAAAACTCAGGAGTGGCAACTATGTTGTAATTGGCGAAAAAGGTGTGCGTGTAGTGCCTCCTGAGCGCCCGCGAAAAGTCAGTACATTTGAGTTTATGCACGGAACTGTTTCTTCTGAAAGGCCCAGTGAGACCATTATTGGTAAAATTGCGCGTGAAATGCTTGAACTAAAAAAGAATGGCGGAAAAATAGGTGTTGTGGGAGGTCCTGCAATTATACATACGGGTGCGGCACCTGCTTTGGCAGAAATAATCCGTAATGGGAATATTGACGTTCTTTTTGCAGGGAACGCTCTCGCAACCCATGATATTGAATATAATCTCTTTGGTACATCTCTTGGCATGTATATTGATACTGCCACGCTTGCCACCGGTGGCCATAAAAATCACATATATGCCATCAGTGAGGTAATACGGGCAGGCTCAATTAAGGCTGCGGTTGAGAATGGCATTATTAAAAAAGGAATTATGTATGAATGTGTGAAGAATAACGTGCCGTATATTCTGGCAGGTTCTATTAGGGATGACGGTCCCCTTCCTGATGTAATTACAGATTCGATGGCTGCCCAGGATGAAATGCGAAAATACTTAAGGGATCTTGATATGGTCATTATGATTGGCACTCTGCTCCATTCTGTTGCTGTAGGGAACTGCCTGCCGTCTTATGTCAAAACAATCTGTGTGGACATAAATCCGGCGTCTGTTACAAAACTGATGGACAGGGGCACCATGCAGGCAATTGGTGTTGTTAGTGATGCAGGAGCATTTCTGCCACTCCTTGCAAAACAACTTAAAGTCCAGAAAAATAATATTTAATTATTTTTATAAATGAGGCATAAAAACATTAGGTTTTTAGCTTCGTGGTAGTTTATCTGGTAAGTGGCATACAATATGGCCTCTCATTTTCCAGAACAAATTCCCATTCTTCTTTGCATTTACATTCGGTTTCAAAGAGTGCCCTGACTAATTCTGTATCTCCTGTCAGAGAATATGATCTGATCCCTTCAACAATCTCTTTATCGCATATGCCACAGTTGTGAGGGCCGCGTGTACGACCTCCGCCTAC
>DAOVRB010000273.1 GCA_030628325.1 Methanomicrobiaceae archaeon
AATCGCCCCCTGACTATTTACGGTGACGGCCTTCAGACAAGGGACTTCATTTATGTAGGTGATGTGGTGAGGGCGAATATTATGGCGATGGGTTTAATTTCTTCAGGAATACTTCACAGGCAGATCAAAAACCTGACTCCTAACGGTGCCCCGGATGGTATATACAATATTGCAACAGGCAGGGAAACAACACTTCTTGACTTAGCCTCTGCTTTAATGGAGATTGAAGGAAATGAGGTGGATATTAATTTCAGCGAACCGAGAGCAGGGGATATCAGGAGATCTCTGGCTGATGTGAGAAAAGCAAAGGGAGATACTAAAACGAGCAGTTCCAGTTCCGGGTTTGGATTTGTTGCCGAAATTAGTGTGAGAGAGGGGTTAAGAGAACTTGTAAAATCTATCTGATTACCTACTAAAAATATTATACAGCTCTTTTCGAAAAAGAGAGAGAAAGCAGATGACTTTGGTTGTGGGCGTCGTTACTACAGAATTACTACACTATGGGATTTAATTTCCGGCGGTACTCTTTTTTCTATCCTTGTAGGTGAATAGCCCGGCACCTTTATTTCAACCGTAAATTTCTGATATACCGGGATACTGTACATAGGATATAAATTCAGCATAAATAATTCACCATCCTCAAGGACTGTGTCATCGTTACCATTCGCAATTTCACAAATACTCCAAAAACGCCAGGGCGGATCAGAATTGATAAGCGGGTCACATTTAATCAGTTCCTGATTATGTTTTGGTGAAAGACACCTGATATTCACATTGCTGAAATCAACTGGTTTTCCGGAAGGGTTGAGTGAAACAGGGATTATAATGTTATTCACATAACCCCCGCTAAGCACTCCATTATCAATCCCATACACATCACCCGAGATAGTGATGACAGTGGATGCCATCCCCACACTCTCATAAATCGTTTCTAAGCCCTGGGCACTGCTGGTAAATCCTGCACTAAGTACAACATAAGAAAACACAGCTGCCACCACAACAAAAGCGATAAGCACAAGTGACGCTTCAAGACCTGTGAAGGCTTCCTGCACAGTTATATTATTATAATTCTTAGTAAACGCTGCAGAACGACGCCACCAGTCCTGACTATCCATATCAGGACTACCGGAATATACAGAGTGTTTAGCACAGGTAGTTAGTAGTACGAAATCATTAGTTCTGTTTTCATCAGACAGAGCCCGGCGTTTTGTGTCAGGTACGTTTTCATACAGGTAAAAATGGACGGAGTTGTATTCAAACTGTTTCAGTGGTCCAAAACGATCTCCACCCTGCCCCGACATATTTACAGCAACTCACAATATTTATTGGATTTCAGAACAGGAATATCCCGGACTATAGTAACACCGTGCCCGGAGGCGGGGGTTGCAGTAATACTCATCTTATCGCCGGCAATAATACCAAGGTCAGCAATATTCATCCGGACCTTAACAATCTCCCCCCCCTCAAGGAGGATGTCATTGTTGTTGCTCTGAACCCATGAGTGAACAATGCGGCTGTCACCCGGCAGAAGTCTTTCATGAAAACGTAGTGTGGAAATTTCATATGTAATCATACTGGTATCAATACCAGAACCTCCGCCGGTTGTCTCGAAGCAGAGTTCAATATACTTTATCCTGAGATCCGGAGTATCGGCTTTGGCAATAATCGTATTAGCAAGGCTGAGCGAATTGGAGGTTTCTTCAAGGGCAGAATGAACCACACTTTCACTTTTTTGCGTTGTGGAAAAACCTGCGCCCAGCACAACATAGGAAAAGACTGCAGCCACAACAATAAAGGCAATCAAAACTATTCCAGCTTCCAGCCCGGTAAATGCCTCACTATTTCGCAAAACAACCCTCACTGTGAAACTGTTAATGGGGATAATGTTAAAGATTACGATTTCACTCTGAACATCCAAACCTGCAGAATTACAGAATTGCACATTTGTGTATCCTCCCCTGATAAACCTTCCAATGCTATACTAAAATTACGAGAGCAAAAAAGGATTTCAAAACACCTGCATACATGCAATCTGCATATTTGCCACAGAAACCTACGAACATATAGCATCATACGGTTTATAGTATATTTATATCTACAAATTACAGCATTCATCATGCGTTATATCGCGGAAAGTTAGGTTTAACAGGATATTTAAACACCAGACTGTCAGGGAGTATTCAGTCAATCAGTATCAACCTTCGTTCAATGAAACTACCCCTGCCCAAACAGGATGATCAACGCCTGCGGAAATTATGTGAGAACTTCTTTTGAAACCAGGGTTGCTGAAGCAGAAAAGTTCTCCCTTCAGACAGAGGTTATTCACTGAATGGGGGTTGATGTCGATTTATGTGCCAAACCCTACGCAATAAAATTAATCGTGCCCTACCTGTTTCCCGCAAACAAAATGATTGAATATTTACCGACATAAAAACAGACAAATATTGCCATAATGAGTGAAACAGATATAAATGGGCAATTACCACATTTGCTGCATTTAACACCCAACCCCACGCAACCGATACAAAAGTATACCCAGACACAAGATCTCCCAGATAAGACTCAATATGAGGGTCCATATTCGCTGAAATATTCAGGGACTGCCCTGACAACAAGTAAATTGCTGTGTTGTATATTAAAAATGAAAATAATTTTTCCCAGTGCAAATCTAAAATACGTTTTTCATAAGTGTTCACTTTCACCCCCACTCCGGGTTTTTCATCCAGAGTTACCTCTCTTCTTCTTCCAGACCTGATCTCATCAGCTCAGACCCAACATAATCTAACAGGAGCTACAGCACCCGCACTACATTGCGCAGAATAGGGATTCTACGCAAAAGTAATATACATTGAGGAATTAAAGAATAAAGCATGGAAAATAATTATTTTTCAGAGTGGCTCCCCCGCTTCAATTACCACCTGAAGAT
>DAOVRB010000306.1 GCA_030628325.1 Methanomicrobiaceae archaeon
ACAGGTGAGCTGGCTTGTTGACAGGACACTTGCTCTTGCTGAACTGAGACACAAGGCAAATACTGAAAAAAAGGTGGCCATAATCTACTACAACCACGGGGGCGGCAGAAACAACCTTGGTGCAAGTTATCTTGATATCATACCAAGCCTTTCAAATCTCCTTGGTGAAATGAAAACAGAGGGCTACTCAATAAACGGTGAAGTTCCGGATCAGGATGAACTATTAGACCTGATGCTCCTGCAGGGGAGAAACATAGGCACATGGGCACCTGAAGAACTCACACGCATGGTTGAGAACGGCGATGTGACTTTAATTCCTGCCAGTCAGTATATTGAATGGTTCCATGAATTGCCTGACAAAAAACAGCAGGAAGTTAAAGAGATGTGGGGAGAACCACCGGGTGAGATTATGGTCTACAATAACGGTGGCACACAATATCTTGTTATTCCAAAAGTCTCCTTTGGCAATGTAATACTCACACCACAGCCTACAAGAGGATGGCTGCAGGATTCGGAGGTTCTCTACCATGACAAAGACCTTCCTCCTCATCACCAGTATATCGCTTCCTACTTCTGGCTCCGAAATGAATTTGACGCAGACGCACTCATCCATTTTGGCAGGCACGGGACGCACGAGTGGCTGCCGGGTAAAGAACGCGGCCTTTCCGCAACAGACTGCTGGCCCGCAATTCTTATCGGAGACTGCCCAAATATCTACCCATATATCATGGACGGACTTGGTGAAGGTACTCAGGCAAAGAGAAGAGGAAATGCGGTGATTGTAGATCATCTCACTCCCCCGATTGTCACTGCCGGTCTTTACGGAAATTATTCACTCATTCACGAAAAGATTCACAATTACGAAACTGTTGTGAATGGATCAGTGAAAGAGCAGTACAGGATCAGTATAACTGAACTATATCAGGGGATGGGACTGGAATCAACCCTTGGCTACTCAGCTGAAGATCTTGAGGATATGTCAGAAGCTGAATTTGCTGCATTCATAAGTGGCGATCTCCACCAGCACCTGCACAAACTGGGTGCTGAATTCATTCCATACGGTCTGCACATATTGGGAGAGACACCCCAAGGCAATGAACTTGTATCCCTCATCCAGGCGATGCTCGGCGAGGAGTTTGAGGAGCATGTAAGTCTGCTCTACCCCGAACCACATGATCTCTCAGCGGCACACGGAAACTGCACAGTTCTCGAAGCTCTCCTGTCAGAGGTAATATTAAACGGAACCAGTCCTGAAACTGCAGAAGAAAGAGTGCTTGGAGCGGGAAAAACTTCTGCAGATGTTACAGCAGACTTAAACACCGCAATTAAATATAAAAATGACCTCAATGCCTGCATCATTGAGATCCCGAGGATCATCAGTGCACTGAATGGCGGATATATCCCGCCGGATACAGGTGGAGATCCTGTACGAAACCCTGATGCCCTGCCAACAGGCAATAACTTCCATTCCTTTGATTCAAGAATTATGCCTACTCAGGAGGCATGGGAAGTGGGTGTGCAGATGGCAGAAGAGATGATCGAACATTACAGAGCAGGTCATGATGGAGCATATCCAAATAAAGTTGCTTTTGTTCTCTGGGCCTGCGAATCTATGAGACATGAGGGAGTTACAGAATCTGAAGCACTATACCTCCTGGGTGTAAAACCAGTCTGGAAGAGAGGGAAGGTCAAAGGAGTTGAACTGATTCCTTCGGCAGAACTGGGTCACCCAAGAATTGATGTCCTCTTTACTGCATCGGGACTCTACAGAGATACTTACCCTGATAAGATTGAACTGCTCGATAAGGCCGTCCGTCTGGCAGCAGGGGTTGAAGAATATCCTAATTATGTGAGAGAGAACAGTGAAGCTCTCTACAACTTACTGCTTGAAAATGGCTATGACGAAGAGACAGCAAGAAGCCTTTCAATGGCAAGAATCTTCTCTGCAGCTCCCGGAGCGTATGGTACCGGGATGTCTTCTGCAATAGATTCCAGTAGTACCTGGGATGATACGTCAAAGCTTGTGGATCTCTATCTCAGCAAGATGTGTTATGTATATGGAAGTGACGGATGGGGTGAACCAAACACAGACCTTTTCCGCGAAAATCTCAGAAAGGTAGAGGCTGCAGTTCACAGCAGAAGTTCAAATATCTACGGGGTTCTTGATAATGATGATTGCTTCCAGTATTTCGGAGCATTGTCACTTGCCATAAGAACCATATCCGGAGAGAATCCGGAGATGTACATTACTGATCTACGGTCTGTGGACAATCCCCGCACAACCACACTCAGTGAATTTATAATGACAGAACTCAATGCAAGATACTTTAATCCAAAATGGATTGAAGGGATGATGGAACACGGCTATGCAGGGGCGAGGTATATGGATAAGAAGTTCCTGGAAAATCTATGGGGCTGGACTGTTACAAACCCTGATCTGATCTCGGATGAGATCTGGGACAGAGTCTTTGATGTCTATATGAATGACAAATATGATCTCGGCCTTGATGAATTCTTTAATAGTGCGAGTCCATATGCTAAACAGTCTATGATAGCAAGGATGCTGGAGACCGCCAGGAAGGGTTACTGGAACCCTGATCAGTCTGTGATAGAGAAACTTGTCAGGGAG
>DAOVRB010000268.1 GCA_030628325.1 Methanomicrobiaceae archaeon
CACACGCAGCCCTTTTTTTGCAATATGCATAAAAAGATCTTATTGACGCAAACATGTGAATACTTTTGGAAGGTATATGGGGTGACTATACCCCACACCTGAAGTTGTTAGATCTTCTGCCTGATGCTGAGACATCATACACGTTTTTTCAAAAGAATAGCGTGTTTTTTGAATTTGGACAATATCTGACATAATGTGCCTAAATGACCGGGAACTCAGGGTGTTAAATTCAGATTTTACACGTTAAGAAGAAAACCTGATATTCCGGGAAATTTGGTTTACGACTACAATTCTGAATTATCTTTTGGATTAATCCATGATTCGGGCATCAATTCCCCTGCCGGTCACAGCATCAATATAAATAAATCTCTCACCGGATTCTGTTGCCAGGTTCACTTCAAAAACAGGGTAATAAAACACCCTGTATTCGGTAATCTCTGACGTAGGTTCAAGTACTTTAAGAATTGTCCTGATATTGTCCTCCTGAACCTCAAGACTTCGTGATTCTCCTTCCAGCGGTTCCATTTTAAGTTCAATTTTATTCTGCCTGGTACCCAGTTTAGGTACCGGGTGTGAAAGGAGAGGTACATAAATATTATTGTCACCAACAGAATCTGAGGCTGTAATTAACTTCCGATCCTCCAGTTTATCAACGGCTCTGCCTACAGCTGCAGGCGGGAGCTTTGTTAGAATCTCAATTTCAACCAGTGTTGCCCCTGAAAGCGGCATGGAGGTGATCACTTTTATCTGGTCCACGTCCAGATCCATAAATTCTGAAAAACACGGCCGCAATGACAGGCCATTGGAGATATTTGCACAGTTCCCTTTCAGCCCGTCAAGGATGAAAGATGTCGTCCGGGTAACTTTTTTCAGCCGCCCGGATATATAACGGACCTCAAAGAAAACAAGTGGCCAGTATACCATCTCAGCAGATACAACTCTTTCTTCTTCGCCAAAACAAAGGAATTTCTTCTTTTGTTTTTTCTGCGCTACTACAAGGGCATCTTCACGTCCAAATACAGGTACTACAGCATCTCTCTTTTGTACATTTTTCCGCGGCTTTATCTTCCTGGATTTTGATTTTATCTTTTTCACCGGAATATTTACAGGTTTCTCAATAACCGGTTTCGCTATTTCATCCGGAGATACTTCATTCTCAGGATCACATATCACATCTTCAGCCGGATCACATCCATTTTCAGATCCGGGTTCGAGTTCAGGCTCTGGTTCCGGCGGGGGGCGCACTTCAAGCAGGGGGGTCTGCCCACTGTGCTTTGTGACACGCTTTCCAAATCGCATCTTTGTCTTTTCAGAGGTCAGCCCGCCCATAACAAAAAAATCCCCGGGGGTTAATGTTGTTAACTCTTCAACTTCCTGCTTTGAACTGAAAAACAGGCTGACTGCTTTTAGATCGTTTTCAATTGATAGTTTACCTATAATCTGGCTGTTGCACTGTGAAAGAATGTTTTTTGTTACAATTGCAGGCCTCTGGGTAGCAACAAGAAGCCCAAGACCTCTTTTGCGGCCTCTTCTTGAGATCTCCTCAATCTTTTTTATTGAGTCTCTGGACTGAGGAATGAATTTATCAGCCTCCTCAATAATCAGAAGATATGGCGTTCTGAGTTCAGTGGCAACATCATAGAGGACATGGGCAAGTCGTGTAACCCTTGGAATCATGTCAACTTCCGAAACATCATAGATGATAGCTTTGCTTTCACGGACCGCCTCTGAAATCAGGCTTTTGAGGTTTACTTTTTCAATGTCCACGTCACATTCTTCATCAGCACCGACCCAGGTTATGTCAAACTTCTCTTTAAGGGAGAAATATTCACCTTCTGTATCAATCAGACAGAAACCAATTCCGTGTTTGCAAAGCTGTTCACAGAGAACTGCAATGCTCCAGCTCTTTCCTGCTCCTGACTGCGCAATGATACATGTTCTGCCGGTCACAAGTTCCTGTGCATTGATTTTGCATTCACGACCCCCTGCTTTCCCTATTGTGATCTCCATACTCAAAACGACTATTAGATTTTCTGGGCTATAAGTACTTGCAAATAATCTGGTCTGGAAGTATCAGATGTCACATAGCATGAAAGTGGCAATTCAGGCTGAGATAAAACCACGCCTGCCGCTTCCCGTCATACAATCCATTCATCATATGCAACAGGCAATCCATTCATCATATGCAACAGGCAATCCATTCATTATAGAAAAACCAATAACATCATGAAACTGTTATGACACTACCGCCATATCACAGTGAAGTCTACCAGCCGGAAGCCGATACTTATCTACTCCTGGAAACAGCAAAAACAGAAGTACATTCTGGGGAGATTGTGCTTGAAGTGGGTACCGGAAGCGGACTCATATCAGCAGAACTACAAAAAAACGCACATATATTTGCAACTGATATCAACCCGCATGCCTGCCGGTCTGCAAAGGGCATGGGTATTGAGGTAATCCGTACAGACCTGATGGCTGGCATATGCGGCAATTTTGATCTTATTATCTTTAACCCCCCATATCTTCCTACACCCCCGGATGAAAGGATTAATGACTGGCTTGAATATGCACTTGACGGCGGTGAGTCTGGAAGAGAAACGATTGAAAATTTCGCATCTGATCTTTGCAGGATTATGACACGATTCGGACGGGCACTTGTGCTTGTCTCGTCACTCACCGGAATTTCGGAAGTTCAGAAACTTTTTGCGGAAAAAGGACTCTTATGTTTTGTTGTTGCGCAAAAAAAGGTCGAAGACGAAACACTCTATGTCATCAGAATAATGAGAGACCTTTGCAGGTGTGCATGTGAGGAGCCCTGACCGCTTCCACGACTAAAAAAGTCAAAAAAGTCGCAGACTTTCAGCCTGCTTTTCCCATAAACTCATTATCGTTTACAAAAAAAAGTTGACAATAAAAAGAGATGATTTTTCTGATAAGTGCGAGGATAAGTA
>DAOVRB010000064.1 GCA_030628325.1 Methanomicrobiaceae archaeon
CAGATTCGATTCAGCGAGGGTCATCAGATCATCCAGAGAAGAATCTTTCACTCCTGGAGCGCGTTAAGACATCTCTTGCAGAGTGGTCTCCCGACAAATAACTGACTCAGCCGCTCCTCAGGATCGGATATCATGGCACCGCAACTGCTACAGGAAAATGTCTCTTCACTACTCTTCTTTTTGTCCACATTCCCGCTCTGACCCTTGTTCTCACCAACAACAGGTTCTCCGGATATTTCAGACACTTCAGGAACTATTTCTTCTGGTTCATCTGACACCACTGCAGTTTCCGCAGTTTCCGCACCTGCTACATACGCCACAGCCCCACTATAGACAGACGCCGTTTCGGGCACTTTGGGTCCTCCTGATGGTGCATGTATATCATCACCACTGGTATCACCAGCAACCGAACCAGACTCCTGCTCACAGACAATAAAATCAGCGGGCATTTCAAGTACCCTGCGCCGGTAACTGTCCACCCGGTCTGCAGTTCCCGGATCATTTCTTCTCAGACGCGACAGAACACCGTCAAGATATGAGACCAGTTCATCGGCGTCATTCTCTGTTGCAACTTCACCCTCAATTTCAAGGCGCAGGTTTTCATAATTTTCAAGATTAATTGTAATCCCGATACTGAGTTTTCTATTACCTGACATTACTGACCATCCCCGGAGTACGCACAGATCCACCCTTATGAGTCGGTCAAATCAGGTCTTTATGGGCAAAATAAACTGATTATACCGTATCCGCAAATCAACATAATCATATTGATATTTGCGAGTCATATTAGCTGATTTGACAGGCACCTTATGGCAGACCAGATGCCTCATTATGTATAAGAAGGTGTAGAGCAAAGATATTATGCAAAGGTTAGTCGCGCAAATGATGACAGTTACCCCCACTGATTTTAGTGATGAAGCAGGGATCTGATGCCGGCAAAACCGTCTTTTCTTAAAACATGTAATAGAAACATGCATGACATATGAAGTGTCAGGCACCGTTCTCGATAAAAACGTGCATGACGCCGCAGCGTCACGCACTGTTTGATGAAAATCTTTGATTTTCATGTTAAATGTGTATGAAGAGAGCTTTGCTTCAGGCGCTCTTTGATGTAAACGTGCATGACTCACGTTATGTCAGGCACTGTTTGATGAAAACTATTCTCCACCAAACAGCATGGACACAAATTCTTTAGGCACCATAAGACCGAAAGAACCTTTCTTAGCTTCTTTTTCCGAATATACGCAAGTATCATCCCTGCCCCTGCCCAGCACTGCAAATGGCACAGGGTCACTCGTGTGCGTCTTTAACCGGACAGGTGTCGGATGATCAGGCAGAACCGCGATTATGCCCTCCACCCTGTCAAGGATAATCCCTATGACTTCATCAAGCCTCTCTATTGCACGGACCTTCTCCTCAATACTGCCAAGGTGTCCTGCCTCGTCGGGTGCTTCGACATGCATGTAAACAAAATCAAGATGTTTCAGGGCATTTATGGCATAACGTGCCTTTGCCTCGTAATCGGTATCAAGATACCCGGTCGCACCGGGGACTGTGATTACTTCCATTCCTGCACAACATGCGATGCCGTTTAAGAGATCAACAGCAGAGATCATGCCACCGGAAATCCCGTATTTTTCCCTGAAATCCTGCAGGGCAGGTTTTGTACCGCCACTCCACGGCCAGATTCCGGTAGCCTCTCTTTTTCCTTCAGCAGCCCTTTTTTTGTTCACCGGGTGATCTGCAAAGACCTGTCTGCTCACATCCATGCAATGCAGAAGAAGTTCTGCGTCCCCTCCGGACGGCAGGTATCTGGAAATATCCTCATCCACAATATCATGCGGTGCCGTTGTCTCCGCACCCGCACCTCTGTGAACAACAAGGAGGTTTCGGTAACTGATACCAGAGTAGAAGTCAACGTCAGGAAGAGCCTCATTTAGCGATGCAAAAAGCAGAGCACTCTCTTCGCTTGAGATATGTTCTGCGCTAAAGTCCACCATCTTACCATTATTTACCGTGACAAGATTGCACCTGTAGGCGATATCATCTTCCTTTAAGTCAACACCCATGTTCACTGCTTCGAGAGGCCCTCTCCCTGTATAGCATTCTGCAGGGTCATATCCCATAACAGAGAGATTTGCAATATCACTCCCCGGTTCAAAACCCTCAGGAACGGTTCTGAGCATCCCCGTCCTGCCTTCACGGGCTATATGATCCATGTTGGGGGTCTTTGCATATTCAAGCGGGGTTTTGCCGCCAAGTTCATCAAGCGGTTCATCCGCCATCCCGTCTCCGAGTATTATAATATATTTCATTTCCATCTCCTCACAGAATTGAAATCAGTGCCTGCATGGTTGTAACACCAAGTGTTGTTAAGAGTGCAGCAATAATCATCCCAAAGAAAATCGCAGTGAAGGCATACCGAAACCGAATACCAAACACAAACGCCGCTGCGCAGGCAGTCCATGCACCGGTTACAGGCAGGGGAACTGCGACAAATGGAATCAAAGCCAGTGAACCCCACTGTTCAAATCTTTCAGAGTGCTTTCTCGTCCTGTCAAATAACCATGTAAAGAACTTCTCAAAGACTAAAAACCGGGCCCTCAGCCATTCTGATACCGGTTCAAGTAGTAACAGGAGCAGAATGACAGGGATGATATTACCGGTAAACCCCAGTACAAACGCCTCGGGTGGTGTAAAACCGAGTGTATTTATTGCAAGTGGTATCGCATACCGGGCCTCAAAAAAAGGTGCCGCTGAGAGCAGAAGAACAAGAATGGAGTTGAATAAATCCATACAGTTCACACCGACTTCAGAAGTGCCCGTGCTGCAAGACGGACAGATTCAGCTGAACCAATATCAGGTTTCCATCCAAGTGCTTTGAGCTTATCAACACCAAGCTGCATCTTTGGCACATCGCCCACCCAGCCACGGTCTCCACCCATGAAGTGGTACTTCACAGAGGAAAGGCCCATCTCCTCAACAATAATATCTGCAAGTATTTTTACATCCAGCCAGTCTTCTGAACCGACATTAAAGACATTAAACGTCTCATCCGAGTGTTCTGACGCAAAGAGGACGGCGTTCACACAGGACGTTACATCAAAATATGACTTGCTCTGTTTCCCGTCCCCGAGAATTTCAAGTTCTCCCGGATTATCCTTCAGTTTGTGAATGAAATCCCAGATTACTCCGTGGTTGCTGCGCTCGCCGATTATATTTGCAAACCTGTACACCCATGCCTTTATCCCGTATGTATGCGCATATGATGCAATCATCGCTTCTGAAGCGAGTTTGGTGGCAGCGTATACAGATATCGGGACCATTGGTGCATAGTCTTCCGGGGTCGGGATCTCTTCTGCCTCTCCATATACGGTAGATGTGGAAGTGAAAACAATCTCTTTAACACCATACTCCCGCATCGCCTCAAGAACATTGACAGTCGCCCTTACATTGTTTTCATACACTCTCACAGGTGAGATTGCACTGCCTCTCACATCAGGGTCTGCTGCGATGTGATATACACGCGTACAGCCTGAAAAGTGCTGCTGCCACCCGTTATCCAGAAGGTCTGCTTCAACAACCTCAACTGCACCATTTTCAATATGGGTGGAAATATTTCTTTTATCACCTGCACTGAAGTTATCAATTACAACAACCTTATCTCCGTTCTTTACAAGAGCGTCAACAAGGTGAGAACCAATAAATCCTGCACCGCCAGTCACAATAGAGAACATAAATTACCTATTATTGTTTTTGTTCAGGCTGTTATTATCTCTGACGCATCATAGACACTGCAATCAAAAACCGTATTACAAAATGACTGACAATATAGAGGTTAGAATGTATATCGGCATAGATCACGGAACCACCGCACTGAGGTTTGCCTGCGAATCAGATGAATTCAAAATATCAAGGACAGACGCTAAGGATTTCGTATACAGTGACCTTGAAAGGCTCTGCCCGCTGGATGATATCAGAGGGATTGCAATCTGCTACTCCATGGGAGACGGAATCACTAAGATTACAAATATCAACAAAGTCAATGGCAGGGGTGTTATTACCCGCGAGGGGGCCGGAGAGCATATCGGCGGCGGCACCCGTGTTTACGATGAAGTGAAAAAAAGCGGGATTCCTGCTGTGGTTATACCGGGTATACACCGTGGTTCACCGACAGATCCAAGGTTTAAGGCATACTCACACCAGACAAGTCCGGAGAAGATAGGCATCGCCTATGAAGTCAGTAAGGATCTGGGAGAGGATTTTATCGTATCAGATGTCAGTTCAAATACTGTAACTCTCAGCATATCAAACGGGAAGATCCAGGGTGCGTTTGATGCCTGTATCTTTGCCCCGGGGACAAAACACGGTGCTCTTGACGTGGACGCAATACGCCGCATTGATTGGGGTGAGTGCTCGGCAAATGAAGCATTTCTCAAAGCCGGTGTCACTTCAACCATGCCAGAATATTTACAGGACAGAACACTTGCCATGTTCACTGCAATGGAATGTGCCGCAATGAAAGTTCTGAATCGCGAAGCAGCAGTCGCCCTTGCCGGATCAAAAGCACCTGTTATCGCGCCTGAAGTTGAAGCACTCTTATCATGCGGAGTTTCTGTATACGACGAGTGGTGTGCCTCCCGTGGTCTTGCAAAAATTGCAAAAGACGTCTTTACAAAGGGTAAACCAATACTCGGCCTTGATATTGATCTGTAGAATTTATAACTAATAATCATGTAAAATTAAAAGGGGATCTTTTTGAGAGAATTACGTATCCATGGAAGGGGTGGTCAGGGCTCTGTCACTGCCGCAGAACTTATTGCGGTTGCTGCTTTCAAAAGCAATGTCTATTCACAGGCATTCCCTGCATTTGGTGTTGAGAGAAGAGGTGCACCGGTGCAGGCCTTTGTCCGTTTTAATGACAAACAAATCAGACTAAGAAGCCAGGTTTATGAGCCGGACTATGTAATTGTCCAGGACAGTACACTAATTAAAGACGTTAACGTTTTTGGCGGCCTGAAAAAAGGTGGAATCGCGATAGTCAATACAGAAAAAAAAATAGATGCAGACATTCCAAAAGGTGTAAAACTCATCACAATTGATGCAACAAAAATTGCACTTGAAGTGCTGGGGCTGCCTATCACAAATACATCACTGATGGGAGCATTTGCCGCAGCATCAGGTGAAATTGAGTTCTCTGCACTTGCAGAGGCACTGAATGAACGCTTCCCTGAAGCACTTGCAAAAAAGAATATCGCAGCAGCACGGCGTGCATATGACCTTATTAAAGAGGAGGAGGCACAAAGATGAAACTGAATATAGGTTGTGCAGCAAAACCTGGTCATGCCAGAGACAATAAGACAGGATCATGGCGGACCTTTATACCCACAATTGAGAACGAAAAATGCACAAATTGTGGTAACTGTATTCTTCTCTGTCCGGAGGGCTGTATCTTACCTGAGGGTGATTATCCTGTTATCGACTATGATTTCTGCAAGGGCTGCGGACTCTGTGCAGAGGAATGCCCCACAGACGCGATCACCATGAAACTGGAGGAAAAATAAAATGTTACAGATAATGGAAGGTTCACACGCTATCGCTGAGGCTGTAAGGCTTTGCCGTCCCGACGTGGTATCAGCCTATCCCATCACCCCACAGACACACATTGTGGAACGACTCGCAGAAATGGTCGCAGACGGCGAACTTGACACCGAATATGTATGTGTGGACAGTGAGCTTTCCGCACTTTCATTATGTCTGGGTGCAGCAGCAGCAGGGTCACGTACCTACTCCGCAACAGCATCACAGGGCCTGCTCCTGATGGCAGAAGTTGTCTTCTGCGTCTCCGGAATGAGACTCCCGATTGTTATGTCCATCGCAAACCGTGCAGTCAGTGCACCACTCTCAATCTGGAACGATCAGCAGGATTCAATCGCATTCAGGGACTCGGGCTGGCTCCAGCTGTATGGCGAGGACGTACAGGAGATGACTGACCTGCACTTCATCGCATATAAAGTTGCAGAAAACCACAATATCCTCCTGCCGGCGTTTGTCTGTTTTGATGGTTTTATCCTCTCGCACACCTATGAACCGGTTGACATTCCGACACAGGCAGAAGTGGATGCATATCTTGGAGAGTTTAAAGCATACCAGAGACTGGATGCAAAAGAACCGATCTCAATGGGAATGTACGCAACGCCCGAATATTACCACGAGTTCCGCTATGAGATCGACATGGCAATGAACCGTACCTTAGAAGAACTCAAAAAAGCCGGTGCTGAATTCGGCAGGCAATTTGGCAGGGATTACAGTACACTCATTGAAGAGTACGAAATGGAAGATGCAGAAACTGCATTTGTCGCACTGGGTTCCATCTGCGGAACAGTAAAAGACGCTATCGATGAGATGCGTGCAAAAGGAAAGAAAGTAGGACTTGTAAAGATCCGTGCACTGCGGCCGTTCCCGAAAGAGGATATACGTAATGCGCTAAAA
>DAOVRB010000109.1 GCA_030628325.1 Methanomicrobiaceae archaeon
AAAAGGTGCAGAATTATGGGCAGAAGAACTTATCAAATATGACAAAGTGCACTGGTGCTCATCAACATTCAAAGACTCAGTTCAGCTTCGCGAACGCCTCAAAAGAATTGCAAAAAACACTGCAAGACCATTTGATGAAATCACAGATGACGGCACTATAGTATATGGCATTCTCAAACCCACAGGTCTGCTCCCGGAGATGGATAACAACCTGTATGAAGAATTTGACGACCATATAGAGCTGGCATGGTGGCTGCTTGCAGAGAATGCTGATGATTTTCCTGGCAAAAAAGAGGTAGTCGAACGCTATCCTAACGGAGGAATGCTCGTGGAGGTCACACCATTATGACCCTGAGAAAATATGTTGATCTGCTGTACGAGAGGTACCTGAAAAAACAGTGTATCCATGTCCCAAATCATATTGCAATAATACAGGACGGAAACAGGAGGTTTGCACGTATGAAGAAAGTAGATGTTTCTATGGGTCATCGCCTCGGTGCGCAGACAACAGAACGTATGCTTGACTGGGCACAGGAATTTGGAATCAGACATATTACACTCTATACTTTTTCAACAGAAAACTTCAAACGTGAACATGAAGAACTTGAAGAGCTTTTTGCTCTGTTTAAAGAGAAAATAACTGAAGTTACAACTGACAAAAGGGTGCATAAATACAGAATCCGGGTTAAAATTATTGGAGATAAAAGAATTCTTCCGGATGATCTCTGCGAGTGTATTGAAAAAGCAGAGACCGCAACAGAGGATTATAACAATTTTTACCTGAATGTTGCTCTTGCTTATGGAGGAAGAAACGAAATTGTGCTGGCAGCACGCTCAATTCTTACTGATGTAAAAAAAGGCATTCTCAATCCGGATGAAATTAAGATATCAACTGTTACAGAACGTCTGCATGATGGCTTAAACCTGCCTCCGGTTGACTTAATCGTGCGTACAGGCAACGATAACCGGACATCCAACTTCCTGCCATGGCTTGCAAACGGGAATGAATCTGCGGTTTACTTCTGTGCACCCTACTGGCCGAATTTCAGGAAAATAGATCTGCTAAGAGGAATCAGAATATATGACCAGAGAGTCAGATCTTCTCATTTACCTAACGTGCGTGTCCGTAACTGATAATCCCTGAGAGCCCTTAAAAATTCCACTTTTCGAAACGATTTCCAGTTTACATCTGAAAAAAACAATTCAGAGTAAACAGACTGCCAGATGAGAAAATCTGTCAGATGATCCCCGCTGGTTTTAATAACAAGATCCGGTTCATATTGAAAAGTAAGATATGATTCGATCAGGTGTTCATCAACCATGTCAGCATCAATTCCTTCTCTGGCCATCTCTCGTATACACCGTGTAATCTCCTCACGTCCACTCATACCAATCGCAATAAGAACCTGCATCCCATCACCAGAAACTTCCTCTTTATCGTCGACATGTATTACAAGTCTGGCTATTGTGGATATCTTACGGATATTTTCCATATATTGCTCAATATTGGCAGGATTTTTTGTACTTATATGAAATGTCACAGTAGATATCCCTAAATCACAGCACCATAATGTAACGAGAAACGGATTATCAGGCGCATCTGCTATATCCTTCTCAGTGAGCATGAAACAGATATTATGAGGTAATTTATTTAGCCTGTTCTTCAGGCACAACTCGTATAACCACCGTATCATCGGATTAACCTCAGTTTTTTAGTAATATGGAGATGTTTGTTCTGGTGTACCGAATTTATCTATCATTATATTGTACAAACTGACATAAAAAACCATCAAAGTAAAACTCAGGAGAATACATGCATAAATAAAAGGTTATTACATGCGGAACCAGACCCCTCAATGGCATTACCGATAAAGGAACGCCAATAATTAAACTCTTGTCTTATGTGGACCTGACTCCTGTCGAAAACCACTATCAAAACCACCTCCTGAATTTTTTTCGAAATAAATATACCACAGGGAAATGAAGAGTTATCTATGATAGTAGGAATCATTGGTGGAACAGGTGGAATAGGAAAAGGTATGGCACTCCGTCTTTCACAGAATCATGAAGTAATTATCGGTTCACGTAAAGAGGAAAAAGCCTGTGCATCATGTGAAACATGTAAGGAACTTCTTCTGGAATTGGGGCTTCCATTCAATCTCACACCCACAACAAATCAGGGAGTAGTTGATCTCTCAGATATTGTAGTATTCTCAATACCTGCTGAAACACTAAATTCAACAATCAATTCCTTAAAGAATCTTGAAGGTAAAATAATAATCAGCCTGATGAACCCGATGGAAAGGGATACCTACTTCAGGTACACACCACCGGAAGAAGGATCCGCCGCACAGCAGCTCCAGAAACTGCTCCCGGATTCGAAAGTTATCGCTGCCTTCAATAATATACCTGCAAAAAAGTGGAGTCAACTATCCGAACCACTTGATTACTCCGTATGCGTCTGCGGAGATGATGACAAATCAAAAAAACTTGTAATGGAACTTGTTAACAGTATTTCAAAGCTTGAAGCGCTTGATGCAGGACCACTTGCAATATCCGCTACAATTGAAGCAATAACACCTCTCGTCATCAATATTGCAAGGTTAAACAGGATGCATGACGTAGGCGTCTATTTTAGATAATTACACCTGAATTGTGTGATCTCTTCACACCACCCAACTATTTAGATTATATAGGTATTGAGGAATACTATATTATGTCATAACCACAAAATTCCATTATTGCAGAAGCATTTGTACATAAATGTTGAGATATCGAATGCGAATAATCCGTATTTTGTAAATTTACAACAAAAACGGATTCTCAGAGATTCAAAATCTCCTCCTGTTTAACACAATGCAAAAATATTGCTCCTGCAAATAATCCAGTGAATATACCAGGTGAATAAAATGTCAGAAAACAACCCATTCGAAATGGCACAGAAACAGCTTTATGACTGTGCTGAAGTTCTCAAATTTGACTCAGATGTTGTCGGGATGCTTGAAAACCCAATGCGTCAGCTCCATGTATCTGTCCCTGTAAAAATGGACGATGGAACAACAAAGACATTCCCCGGATTCAGAGTGCAGTATAACGACGTACTTGGTCCCTGTAAAGGTGGTATCCGCTTCCACCCCGAGGAAACAATTGACACAGTCAAGGCACTTGCAGCATGGATGACATGGAAGTGCGCACTTCTAAACCTGCCTCTTGGAGGCGGCAAAGGCGGTATCATCTGCAACCCAAAGGAATTATCAGAAGGAGAACTTGAACGTCTGAGCCGTTCATACATCAACTGTGTCTGGAAATTTATTGGTCCCGAGATTGATGTTCCCGCACCGGATGTTTACACAACACCACAGGTCATGGCATGGATGATGGACGAATTCTCAAAATTATCCGGTAAGAATCAGTTTGGGGTACTTACAGGCAAGCCTATTCCAATAGGCGGTTCAGCAGGCCGTGGCGATGCAACTGCAATGGGTGGAATGTACACAATCCGTGAAGCCGCAGAAGAACTGGGCATTGACCTTTCAAAGGCAACGGTTGCAGTACAGGGATTCGGAAATGCAGGCTCATTTGCAGCAACACTTGCAGAAGAACTCTTTGGTGCAAAAGTTGTAGCTGTCAGTGACTCAAAGGGTGGTGTCTATAACCCGGACGGTCTTAACCTTAAAGAAGTCATTAAACACAAGGCTGAGACAAGATCCGTAATTAACGCTCCAAACGCAGAAACAATCACCAACAATGAAGTCCTTGAACTTGATGTCGATATCCTGATTGCAGCAGCCCTTGAAAATGCAATCACAAAAGAGAACGCAGGAAACATCAAGGCAAAAGTGCTTGCAGAACTTGCAAACGGTCCGACCACCCGTGAAGCAGATGAAATTCTCTTTGAGAAAGGTGTTCACACCATTCCTGACTTCCTTTGCAATGCAGGCGGAGTTACCGTATCATACTTCGAGATGGTTCAGAACATGTACATGTATTACTGGACAGCTGAAGAAGTCTATGAACGTCTCGACAAGAAGATGACAAAGGCGTACCACGAAGTCCTTTACGCATCAAAAAATCACAGCATTAACATGCGCAAGGCAGCATACGTTGTAGCAGTATCTCGTGTTGTCGAAGCAATGAAACTTCGCGGCTGGGTATAAACCGGCTGAGAAATCATCAAAAATTCTTTTTTATCAATTAAATTATCAGTACAATTCTGATTTCGTACCCCTGCCAGAAAAAACTGTTTGAATTATTACTTTTAACAGACATCTCTCAGATTCAGTAAGAGCCTAAGCACCCGGCGTGTCTGGATCCCGCCTGATTTTTTCGGTGACGGTGACAATGGCCGGTCTCCGGCAGGTAGACTCAGGTAAGTCCAGACTATCTATAATCTGATTAAATCAGTTCAGTGCTCTATATTTCTTATTCTGACAGCATTGCAATGCGTGAGCCTTTAGGTACGCCCACATTCTTCGCTACCGGGTTGCATTTTACTGAGAGAAGGTATGCTACCGGAGGGAAATCCCTACCTGTATATTCGGTTAGAGATTCATAGTTTGCCATTCCCTTGGCAAAAATTATTGAACATCGATCTATTTCATCTCTGAGTACTTCTGGAATTATTTTCAGGTTTAGTCCCAGTTCAGGTATATTAGATGTATTTGTTGTCAGAATGTCAGAAACGCCATCAAGTTTTAGTGAAAGTGCATCTGCAATGGTTGCATCATTTAATATTGGGCTGTTTTTTACAACAAGAGTAATATGTGCGCCTCTTTTTTTCAGGTAACTTAGAAGCAGTTTGTCAAATATTATTTCACCACAATTGTCGCAAAGATATATGACTCTTGATGAGCGGGCCAGAATTTCATCAGTGTGGTCAATTGTAAGTCCTTTATCAAATTCTTCCCTGAAAAAATTAATAAAATCATTAGTGACTATATGTTCTTTAGCACCATAATCAAGGGTATTCCCGATAATTGATGCAAGTACAAAGTCATAAAATGAGTTTAGATTGTTCTGCACCAGGTTACAGACATTTATCGCGTCCTGATTGTTTTGCTGCTTTAATTTATAATATGGATCAGAATCCCCCATTATTTTGTAGGCAAGGCGATGTACCCTGCTTGCAAT
>DAOVRB010000193.1 GCA_030628325.1 Methanomicrobiaceae archaeon
AATCAGAACTGCATCACCATCTGCCACAATATACTTCGCATGGTCAAACCGGTACTTTGCATGCGCATCACCGGTGGTTGTAATCTGCCAGACCACTGCACCACTCCTCTCAAGTCCGGTGACGATTGTATATTCTTCAGGCGGGATTCCACCCACAGGGCCACCTTCAAGGAGTACTGTTACGTCTACACCCCTGTCACAGGCACCTGTTATCATCCCGGCAATTCCGGTGCTTGTAAACTCATATGCATTCATAAGGATGTATTCGTCCGCACCCTCAATTGCAGTCTCCATTACACTGTATGAACAGTCAGGCGAAACGAATGCAGTGAGAGTCACATCGTAGAATTCAGCAGGTGCAAACCTCGACTGCCCGATGAACAGCGGCCTTTTGTCCCACACACCATCTTCGAAATAATGTACCTGACCTTCGCGTGATGCAACATCTCCCGGCCATGAGATAGTCTGCAGTTCTTTTCTGTCCTTTATGAGAACAAGTTCATCACCGGCATTTGCCATCTGCAGGTTTCCTGTCTGGATCATATCAGGGATATCCCCCTCTGTATCAAAGATTTCATAATCAGGAGGGTATCCGTGGATATCTGAAAAATCACACCCATACCGTGCAACAACAATTTCGCCGTGGATTTTGGCATTGTCCGGGAACCCGGCACCCCCCTCACCGTCAGTTACAAGGACACCTTTTAGTGTGCCGTGCCCTTCAAGGACAAAATATTCATCACCCTCACCTTTCAGATAGGTATCCGGACAGAATCTCACAATCTGCAGTGCCTGTGCAGGCAGAATAAGTAAAAATATCAGTATAACTGTGAGGAGAATACGAAAGTCCATACGAAGAGGTTATGTCTGTTCGCGTTTTATATCTGGCGGATAGTGTCTATGCGGACTGAAGATGAACCACTTGTTGTAAAACTGGGCGGCAGTCTTTTTGATAACATTCAGGAGATTGTCACTGTGCTAACAGAGAGCGGGAGAGATATTCTGATTGTCCCGGGTGGCGGACAGTTTGCAGACTCAGTGAGAGCGGTAAAAACCGATGACGATTCTGCACACTGGATGGCAATCTGCGCAATGGAACAGGTGGCCTGGAATATTGCCGGACATGGAGTTTTAGGCGTTTATACCCCCCATATACCAAAAGGTCTCAGTGTACTTTTCCCATACAGGATTATGAGAGAGAAAGACCCGCTCCCGCATTCATGGGATGTGACATCAGATACGATAGCCGCGTGGGTTGCAAAGGAAACAGGCGCAGGGCTTCTTCTCCTAAAGTCTGTGGACGGATTAAGGCGTGATGGTCTCTTACAAAAAGAGGTGAGGGAACCTTTTGCGTCTGATGAAGTTGACCCGTTTTTTCTCCCGTTTCTGCTGAAAAATAAAATGAGTGCAGCGGTTGTAAACGGATCTGACACAGTTCTTCTTCGTAAGTATCTTTCAGGTGCAGCCCCTCCCGGAACTCTCATCCATCCAATGTTTTAATACTCCTGAGAACGAATTTATACGATAATTCGAGGACTGAAAAATATGGCTTTAGAAAAATGTACATCCTGTAATGCTCCCCTATCAGAGCCCGGCTGGACTAAATTCGAGTGTCCCAAATGCAGGGAAACAATCTACAGGTGCCACAGATGCAGACACCAGAGCGTACAGTATACCTGTAAAAACTGTGGATTTATGGGGCCTTAAATGGGAGACGTTGCAATTATTTTTAAAATTATGCCCAAATCTCCTGATGTAGATATGGAAGCATTAAAAGCAACGATTAAAGAAAAAATACCTTCAACTCAGGACATGGTTATCGAACCAATTGGGTTTGGTCTCTCATGTCTGAAGATTGCACTCGTCGTCCCTGACGCTGAGGGTACAACCGAAGAAGCAGAGGCAACACTCAATGGTCTGGAAGATGTTGGTACTGCAGAAATCGTATCTCTGACTCTGTTGTAAACTACATCAGAAAATATCGTATGAAACCGGCGATAGCCACTTTCATCAAACAGTGCGTGACCTTGAGAGGTCATGCACGTTTTCATCAGAGACTGCTTAAAACTTTGTTTCAGGCATGTTTATCTGAGAAATATTTTATTCCCGGGTGGGTTTTAACCCATCCGGTTATCTTTTAGCATTCTGAAACTCGTTGTTACTCTGTTATTATTGGATGTAATATTATTATTCCCACCATCTCCCTCCAGCAGAGCGTTTCTGAGAGATCATGACGGAATAGATATTATCATAAATCTGATGACAGAGGCATCAACAGATATACCCATATATTCCTTTTTGTGCCCACAATTCCGGATAATATTACATACAAACAGTAGAGATAAAATTGAAAAATACAGGTAACAGTTTTTGTGACTGATTTCTCAGATCAGAATAATATTTTTTATGTAGATGCCGTATAATTACGAACTCTTCAGGTTCGTTGCAGTTCACTGTCCTTCTTCAAGTTGTGCAATCACTTCGTTTGTGATTGTTCTAATCTTTTCAACAGATTCTGAGAACGCAATTAATTCAGACTCTTCAATTCGTATTGCAACAGGGAAAGAACCACTGCTATTAATACGTGCAGGAACGCCTATACACACATCTCCCACATCGTGCACTTCACTTTTTATGTAACTTGATACAGTCAGTATCCGGTTTTCATTCCCAAGAATTGTAGAGACAATAGTTGAAATTGCTTCACCAGGCCCATATATTGTCGCACCGATCTTTTTGATAATATGTGCCCCTGCAGTCTTTACAGATTCAACCATAAATTCCAGCGGAAGTTTGGAGAATGTCGGCAGGTTTCTAATCTGAATTCCACCAATTGTAGTTGCTGACCAGAGAGGAACCATACTTGTACCATGTTCACCTATGATACGGGTGTGAACTTCACTTACATGGACATTGAAGTGACGTGCGATAAATGACTTCAGACGCATTGAATCCAGATGCGTACCTAATCCGAAAACCTGATTTGGTTTCATACCCGAATATTTCAGGGCAACTGCTGTCATAATATCAACAGGATTTGTAATCATAAGAATAATTGATTCAGGCGCAATTCTGCCTACCATTTCAGCGTAATATTTTACCACTTTTGCGTTATCAATAGCAAGGTCTATCCTGTCCTGTCCGTCTTCCCTCGGGACTCCGGATGTAATAACTACAATATCAGACCCCTTGATATCCCCGGGGTATGTACTTGATATCAGTTCAAGAACACGACCTCTGGCAGCAAAAGAGTCATTGAAATCACATAGTATACCTTCAAGGATTTCTTCATTCCCTTCTCTTCCAAAGAGAACAAGTGTATCTAAATAAGAGATTTCTGAAATAGCGTATGCGGCAAACTGGCCTACATTGCCGGTAACCCCTATAATCGTAACTTTAGACATATAAATCACGACGGGAACACGTCTTTGGTAGACAATACGTGCCTGCCTTCCATCGGCAATCCCTTCTCCACCCCGCACCCCCATGGGCACCGTCTGTCCACGGTAAGTCTGCTCCCTTCCGGGCCTGAACCGGTTTCCGCGGCAAGAGTCCATCATCCCCTCCGGGATTTAAAGAACTCTCCATCAGTCTCATAGGACGAGGTTTCTACGTCAGGATATACCGGCTTCCAGCAGATCGCCAAAGCCATCCTCAGACTTCGTCCCCTGCGTATCGACGGTTTCAGGTAACAGGTGACGTCTAACCACCCGGACTAGTTCCCACAT
>DAOVRB010000178.1 GCA_030628325.1 Methanomicrobiaceae archaeon
GATACACATAACTATGAGGAGAAAAATAGGACGTCATATACGTTTGATTGCAATTTGAGAGAGATATTGGCAGCATTCTGAAAATGGCTAATCGCGTTATGTGTGCAATCGACACCTAACGAGTATGATTTTGTCCATCAATGAAATTTACTCCGTTTATAATTTAAGTCGAAATTCAGCCATTTTGAATATGGCTCGTTATGAATTTGCGGGAATCTAGGATATCAGGCAAATTAGAATCTAATTATAGGAGCAACCTTAGATTCCATTAAAAAAAGAAAATGAGCAATATTTTTTTGAGATAGGTAATGCGTAAGTCCTATCTAATTATATTTTGAAAAAAGATGGTTCTCTCTGGTTCTGTTCATTTATCAATCAATTTTTCTTTTGTCTTTTTTAATTTCCTGAAAATCATTTCTCTTCTTACAATTACAACACTTCCAAGAACGCCGATGAGTATATTGAAATAATAAAGTATCAGTCTCCAGAGGACAACAAACACTCCTACTATTGCAGATGGAATAAACAGACTGTAAAGGGATGTCGCACTGATTTCAGCTATTCCTGAACTTCCCGGGGTAAGAGGGATCATCATCAGAATTGCGATAATTATCTGTATTATAAATGATTCTATAAAATATGGCTTCTCCCCAAGTCCCATCAGGATAAGTGATGCAATGATGAATTCTGAAAACCAGAAGAGTGCTGTGAAAGTAATTCCCCATACAAGCCCCATTCTGGCCCGTCCTACAAAAAGTACCAGTGTATTGTGGAAGTTATCAACTTCTAAATCTATGACTTCCATATAGTAATTGAGCTTCTTCGGATTCCACCGTTTTCCTATAATCTTTGAAATCTTTTTTAATAGATGTTTCAGGAATTCAGGTTTGCGCACCGAGTATATAAACAACAGGACAAATACTGAGACTATTGCCCACATTATCATCATAGGTGTGGCAATATCAAGATCCATATTGCTCCAGGTAGTGGCAAGCAACAGCATTGCAATTGCACCGATGACGGCCAGCAGGATTCCATCAAGTACACGCTCCATAATTACAACTGCAGTAGCATCGCCAAGTTTTACATCAGCACGATATAGTTCGTGAATCCTGACCGGTTCTCCGCCTGCCTGTGAGGGTGTAATTGCGGCAACGAGCAGGTTAGCAAAGACCATATTGAGGCAATGGGTAAATTTAACTTTATATCCGAGTGATTCAGACATTTTTTGAATCCTTAATCCCCAGAAACACATAGAACAAATGTGAAGTCCCAATGCCAGAATCAGAAATTCAGGCTTTAATTTCTTTAAATATTCAAAGGTAGTTTCATCTATGGTAAAATACAGAACAAGGACTAATGCCAGAGTACTAAATCCGACGGATATTGCTAACCATTTCCACTGTGATCTTTTCATTCCATGTTCCTCACCTGGGTGGATATATACATATCCGTATTTGGAGAGATTCGCTCTCAAAATCTCTTTTATAGGTTTATATACAATCGTATAAACCTTTTAAGATATAGTGAGCCTGTCCATCCGGGTCTGTCCATCCAGTGGTGATCTGGCAGGACAGGCTTGACCTGATTTGACAGAGTCTCAATAAGCTTTAAGGAAAATAACAGCATTATATATCTAGGCGCGTTTTTATACTCGAATTTGAGTGTTATTAATCGTTGGAGGATTTCCAATGCCTGAAACTTCTAAGGAAATATTAAAAGGAACAACTACTATTGGAGTTGTATTTGAAAATGGAGTAGTGCTGGCTACTGAAAGAAGAGCTACTATGGGTAATCTGATTGCCAGTAAAAAAGCAAAAAAAGTCTATCAGATTGCTGACAGGATTGGTATTACCACTGCTGGTGGTGTAGGCGATGCACAACAGCTGGTACGCCTGATGCAGGTTGAATGCAACCTCTACCAGATCCGAAGAGGCAGGAAAATGACGGTTGGTGCAGCAGCATCACTCCTTAGCAATGTTCTCAGCCAGAACAGGATGTATCCATATTATGTTCAGCTTCTGGTGGGCGGTCTGGATGAATCAGGTCCAAGCGTATACTCAGTAGATGCGATGGGTGGTGCCTCACTTGAAGAAGACATTGTATCCACAGGTTCAGGATCACCGTTTGCATATGGTGTTCTTGAAGACCGTTTTAAAGAGGGTCTGAATGAAAAAGAGGCAGTAGATCTTGCGATCCGTGCACTGAGATCTGCCATGCGGCGTGACTCGGCATCTGGTGAAGATATCTCTGTTGTTGTAATTACCAAAGACAAATACGAAGAGTTTGATAAAAAAGGCAGTGTTGAGTCTTCAGACTAAATAACAAGTACAATTAACTTTTTTTTAGGACAATATTGATGCTAATCGAAGAAAAACTTAAAGAATTAAAGGATAAAATCAGTGCAAAAATACCTGCAGGGATAAATATATCCAATGTGGAATTTGAGGGGCCCGAACTTGTTATTTACACAGATGACCCGAAAAAATTTGCAGATCAGGCTGACCTGATAAAAATACTGGCAAGAGAACTCAGGAAAAGAATTGTTGTAAGGCCAAATATCTTAGAAGATCCTGAAACTGCGGCAGGTAAAATAAGAAAAATTGTTCCGGAAAATGCAGGTATTACAGATCTCTTTTTTGATCCTGATACAGGTGAAATACTGATTGAAGCAGAGAAACCAGGAGTTGTTATCGGCAAAAACGGTGCTACCCTCAGGGAGATTACAAAAAAAATCGGATGGACTCCGAAAGTTGTCAGGACACCCCCAATAGAGAGTCATACTGTAAAACAGATACGGCAATATCTTCGATCGGTAAAAGACGAACGCAAGGAATTTTTAAGACGTATCGGCAGGCGAATCCATATGGATGTTACAAGCAAAGATAAATGGGTCCGGGTTACAACACTCGGGTGCTGCCGTGAAGTCGGACGTGCTGCGTTCCTTTTAACAACACCTGAAAGCAGGATTTTAATCGATTGTGGGGAAAAACCCGGTAATAATAATGGGTACCCCTATCTGTATGTCCCGGAAATATATCCACTCAATTCGCTTGATGCGGTGGTAATCACCCATGCACACCTGGATCACTGTGCCCTTGTACCTCTTTTATACAAATATGGATATGACGGACCTGTATACAGCACACCGGCAACACGTGATCTGGCAGCAATGCTCCAGCTCGATTATATTGATGTGATGAACAAGGAAAATAACAAAGTTCCATATTCATCAAAGGAAGTTCAGGAATATCTCAAACATTCAATAACATTGAATTATGGAAATGTGACTGACATTGCTCCGGATATAAAACTGACTCTTCATAATGCCGGCCATATTCTTGGATCTGCAATCTGTCATTTTCATGTAGGGGACGGACTTTATAATATCGCATTCACCGGTGACTTTAATTACGGCAAAACACGTCTCTTCGGACCGGCAACTGTTCAGTTCCCGCGTCTGGAAGCTTTATTTATGGAAAGTACATATGGCGGTTCACAGGATATGCAGCCCTCAAAAAAAGATGGTGAGGCAAAACTCTATGATATTGTGACCAATACAATAAACAGGGGTGGAAAGGTTATTATTCCAGCTTTTGCAGTAGGACGCTCACAGGAAGTAATGCTTGCTCTTGAAGAGGGAATGAGGGAGAAGAAAATCCCTGAAGTGAAAATCTACCTTGATGGTATGATTAAGGAAGCAACTGCAATTCATACCACATATCCGGAATATCTAAACCCTGATCTCAGAGCACAAATCTTTAAAGATGGTATGAACCCATTCCTCTCAGATTGTTTTGTTCAGGTGGATTCTCCAAAACTCCGTGAAAAAGTCATTGCAGGTGACCCGTGTATAATCATAACCACAAGTGGTATGCTTAGCGGAGGACCGATCATGGAATATCTCCGTAATCTTGCAGAAGATGAAA
>DAOVRB010000320.1 GCA_030628325.1 Methanomicrobiaceae archaeon
AGTATCCCTGATCTCGGATTTTGCGTCCTCTTCAAGAAGGGAATGTACATCAAAATTTGCCTTTGCCATTCTTGATTGTGAAGGGGGGTTATTTATGATATATGTCAGAATCACATGGGAGGATAATTCCCTGGCAAGACCTGCAGTCTCATTGGCCGCACGTCTTGCATTTTCAGATCCGTCAGTTGCAAGCAGAATTTTTTTGTACATGATATTATTACTCCGGTAAAATCCCTTCCGGAAATCCGGGAAGGAATGATCTTTTTTGACTTGCCTAAAACCACAAAGTCTCTGGCCTTATGACATTCCATGAATTAGCGATAGAGTTTTATTTGCCCTGTATAAAGAAATAACGATCTGGCACATTTATCCTGCTGGGGTGAGGAGCGTCTCTGTTTTCATCCCCTGCCTAAAGACCGGGTTCTTCCCACTCTGTCTCCTTCACCTCCACGAGATAAAATATATCTGCAAAAAATCTGCGAAATAACATTTTTGGCATGTAATAATTTTGTCTCCTGCGGAATTATTAACTATACTGGTGGCAAATAATACTGACAGAAAGAATAAATCATACCCGGGGAAATGTTTAAAAAACCTTAAGTTATCAGGGAGAATTAAACAGGGATATGGGTAATATAAATTTTTCAAATTAAAAATACAATATCAGGGATAATCCTGTAAAATAAGCAGATAATAAAGATTTTAATTTAAATGGGGGGACTTTTCCTGAACGCGCAAAAAATAAAAGATGAATGGTTTTCAAATATCAGAGGTGATGTACTTGCCGGAATTACCGTTGCACTTGCACTGATTCCTGAAGCAATTGCCTTCTCAATCATCGCCGGCGTTGATCCAATGGTCGGTCTGTATGCCTCATTCTGTATTGCAGTGGTAATATCTGTTGCAGGCGGAAGACCGGGCATGATTTCGGCTGCGACAGGATCTATGGCACTTGTCATGGTTGTTCTTGTACGGGATTTCGGGCTCGAATATCTCCTTGCAGCAACCATCCTGACCGGAATTATACAATTTGCCCTTGGTCTGTTAAAAGTGGGACGTTTTACTTCATTAATCCCGTATTCAGTAGTACTCGGCTTTGTAAACTCCCTTGCAATTCTTATATTCATCACCCAGATTCCGTTTTTAATTGGTGTCCCACTTGCTGTTTATGCAATAACAGCAGCAACAATCGGAATTATCTATATTCTGCCCCGCTTTACAAGAGCAGTGCCGGCACCTCTTATTGCCATTGTTGTTATGACTGCAATTGCAATAGGGACGGGGTTAAGTGTCTTAACTGTAGGAGATTTAGGCACAATTACAAAAGCACTTCCTCTGTTTCATCTCCCGATGGTGCCGCTTTCCATTGAAACACTGCTGATTATTCTTCCTTATTCTGCAACGCTTGTTATCATAGGTATTCTTGAATCACTTCTTACGGCATCAATTATTGATGAAATGACAGGTACCAGAAGTGATAAAGACCGGGAAGTTAAGGGGCAGGGTATTGCAAACTGCGTTGCAGGTTTTTTCGGAGGTATGGCAGGTTGTGCAATGATTGGGCAGTCTGTCATTAATGTGACTTCCGGAGGAAGGGGAAGGCTTTCTTCAATGACTGCCGGACTGTTCCTGATATTTCTGATAATTGTTCTTGGCGATCTTCTGGCACAGATTCCCATGGCGGCACTTGTTGGTGTCATGATAACTGTTGCAATCGGGACATTTGAATGGCAGTCAGTTAAGGATATTTTCAAAATACCAAAGAGTGATGCATTTATTATGCTTACAACAATTGCCATTGTTGTCTATACCCATGACCTTGCAAAGGGTGTTTTAACCGGTGTTGTGCTTGCTGCCCTTGCAATGGCCTGGAAAATGTCAGTTATTTCAGTTTCAGAGAGTAACAGGGAAGACGGAGTTAAAGTTTATACAGTAAAGGGACAGTTGTTTTTCGGAACAATGGCAGCATTCATTGACCTTTTTGATTATACGGGCGATCCTGATAAAATTGAGATAGACTTTAGAAATTCCCATATCTGGGATCACTCTGCAGTTGAGGCAATTGCCAGAGTAATTGACAAATATCAGCAGGAAAATAAGTCGGTTTATGTTATCGGTCTTAATATTGAAAGCCAGGAGACGCTTGATAAGGGATTTTCCTGAAATGGTCCGGAGATAAATATTTAAATCTCAGAGGAAAGATTTTAAATTTCAGGAATTAATAAATCACCCGGGGATTATTTCAAACAGCAGATGAATTAATTTAGTCACAGAAGACATTTGCGGGTGTTGCATCATTATGGAAATTATATCGGTAATTTTTTTGTTTTCCGGAATTCTCGGCATAGCATTGATGTTGTTTATTCATACAAAAAAGCCTTCAAAAAGCATAACTCCTTTTATTCTGCTTCTTTTGGTGACATCATATTATTCAATAACATATGGAATAGAATTAACGCTTAATGATCCGGAATTGATATTATTAATGGTCAGGATTGAATACTTTGGGATTGTATTCATGCCTCC
>DAOVRB010000129.1 GCA_030628325.1 Methanomicrobiaceae archaeon
CTCATTGATACAGATTATATGGTAGATTCTGAATTCCGGGGTTATGTGCCTTCAGAAGGGAAGAATGATTTCTATATGACTTTTAAAACCTCAAAGCAGGTCCCGCAGGGTCTTATAGATATGTTGATCCCAAAAGAGGTCAACGCCAGACCAATCTGATTCAGTATGAATGTGGCAAATCAGGCTGAGACAAAACCTGTACAAACCCTTATTTTCTCTAAAGACGTAATATATACGTAAGAATTCCTGAATAAAGAATTCAGCGGTGTTATTATGGCTCAGATGGATGGCTTCAAACCATACAACCAGGGACAAACAATGCTACTCCCTCTTTCTCTCGAAGAATTTGTTCCAGCCAATCACAAAGCACGTATTATCAGTGCCGTGGTTGACAAGATGGATCTTTCCAGCCTTCATGCCTTGTTCTGCACGGATAACGGCCAGAAGGCGTATGATCCACGAATGCTCACCAAAGTCCTTTTTTATGCGACGTTCATGGGGATCTTCAGCAGCAGAGAAATAGAAAACAAACTTCACACCGACACTGCCTATATGTATCTTGCAGCAATGCAAAAACCATCCTACCGAACCATAATCCGGTTTAGGAGCCGTTTCTTTAAGGAATTAATCCCTCTCTTTGAGCAGATTGTTTTGATTTGTCAGGAACTCGATCTTATTGGTCTCAATCACGTTGCGTTTGACGGTTCCAAAATAAAGGCAAATGCCTCACCAAAGAAATCACTGACTGAAAAACAGTTGCAGCGAAGAATTCGAAGACTGCTTAAAATGTCGGTGAAGACCGATGAGGAAGAGGATGAAATCTTTGATGGGACTACTCCATTTACCATTCCGGAAGATCTTGCCAATGATGCTGATTTGATGACGAAAATTGAGCAGCTTACTAATGCCTATACTCATCTTAAGGAATCCGATTATAAACGGATAAATCTCACTGATGAGGACGCAAACATCATGAAAAGTAAGCAGATGCTAATTCCTGCCTACAACATCCAGACAGCCGTGGATGAGAAATCCCAGATTATTGTTGCTGTTGATGTAACCACAGAAGAAACAGATTATCATCAGCTTATTCCGATGGTTGAACAGGTGATCCACAATACACAAAGTCAGCCTGGAGTTATCAGTGCCGATCCCGGATATGCTACTTATGAGAACTATGAATATCTCAGGGATAACGATTTATATGGTCTTATTCCGGATACTATGCATTTTATTGATACTCAGGGGAGAACAAAATACTATACGAAATCAAAGTTCCGCTATGACGAAGAAAATGACTATTATACCTGTCCTGCCGGGAGAAGAATGAATTTCGTGAGGATTCATAAGGTCAAAAAAGGAGAATCAACGAAAATCTACCTAGGTGATTGTACCTGGTGCCCTCTCCATCTGAATTGTACAAAATCGGCATTCCGAACGATAAGCCGTCATCCAAAGGAATCACTGAAAGATTCAATGAGGAAGAGACTTTCGACACCGAAAGGGAAGAGGGAATATGCCAAACGGATTACGGTTGCCGAGGCACCTTTTGGGAATATGAAGGTCAATAAACGATGGAATCAACTCAGTCACAGAGGATTTGGGAAGGTAAAAGGTGAGTGCGTGCTTCATGTGATTGGGCATAATCTGGGTATCATCTGCAGGAATGTGTCGATTGAGAGGGTTGAAAACCTCAACTCGATCCGTGGGTCGTCTAAATCCCTTAAGAATTCTGTCGATGATGGTTTATTTTCATCATTTTTACCTGAGACTTTGGGTGTGTGTTGCTCCTATGACTCCATGTTCGATGAATGTCGTTGTGGTTTTGTGAAAAATGGGTTCCAGATCATTGGATCTGGCTTAGCGATGTAGGGCATTGGGTTTGGCTGGGATCAGAGTTATGTCTCGGCCTGAATTGCCACTTTCATCAAACAGTGCGTGACCTTGAGAGGTCATGCACGTTTTTATGCAAATTCAGAGATATTTTTTTATTGTTTCTTCAAGTGTTTCCCTGTGCACAACACCCTCCATCTTTTCCTTTAGTTCATCATCATCAATGATGACGATGGTTGGAGTCACTTTCAAACCGTATTTACTGATATATTCGGGATTTTTAACGGCATTGATCACTTCAATTTCAATTCCAAGGATATTTTGGACTTCATGGTTTATCGGAACCTGCTCTTCACAGCCGATACACCCCTCCTGATTGAAGCAGATAACTCTTACTGGCATAAAAAATAGATGGGTTTTTGGGTATAAATACCCTGTGTTAATTATTATCAGAGCCAGTCCATCCGGTGCTGATCTGACAGGACAATAATTAAGCATGAAAATGAAACTCACGTTTGGCATGAAAGTGGCAAATGCCACTTTCATCAAACAGTGCGTGACCTTGAGAGGTCATGCACGTTTTCATCAACCGGATTATCCCCAACACACTCCCGGTTTTCACAGATCACACAGGCAACAAAAAAGGGATATATTATCCCGTATTGGGATAATTTTGTATTAAACGTATGTGAACGCACGTGGTGAGTTATGAATGAGTGAAATGTCTGATGAGACAAAAACAGGGATTAAAAATTACACAGATAAAGTCGAGGCGTTATATTCCCCTTTTGCAACTAAAACAGTGGATTCGCGTCGCAGGTATAATTACAAATCAAAAGATATTCGTACCCCTTTTTGCAGGGATGCTGACCGCATCATCCATTCTCATGCATATACGCGTTATATTGACAAAACACAGGTTTTTTACCTTGTAAAAAATGATCACATTACGCACCGTGTGCTTCATGTTCAGATGGTCTCAAAGATTGGCAGGGCTGTCGGAAGATCGCTGAGACTGAATGAGGATTTGATAGAGGCAATAGCTCTGGGTCATGATATTGGGCACACCCCTTATGGACACACAGGTGAAGCATGCCTGTCTCAGATTTGTGAGAGGAAAGGTATCGGACCTTTCAGGCACAATGTTCAGAGTATCCGGTTTCTGGACAGTATTGAAGACTGTGATCTTACGCTTCAGGTAATGGATGGCATTCTCTGCCATGACGGAGAGGGTTATGACTCACATCTTGTCCCAGAACCGTATTTTAACTATGATGAATTTGATACACGACTTGAAACGGTCTCTGCAGATGGCGGAGGTTATCATCCCATGACACCTGAGGGCTGTGTGGTCAGGTTTGCAGATACAATATCCTACATTGGCCGTGACATTCAGGATGCCAGGGAGGTGGGTCTGATATCAGAGGACGAATCACTGCCCCAAATGTCTGTTGAAATTCTTGGTGCTGACAACAGCTCAATAATTGATACGCTGATAAAAGACCTGATTGAGTGCAGCAGCCACCAGAGTGACGGAAGTATTGCATATAGTACTGACGTGGCCGAAGCTCTTGACAGACTGAAAAAATTTAATTACACCCATATTTATGAGAACGAAAAGCTGACATCTGAAAAAACGAAGATTGAAAAAATGTACGGGATAATTTTTGATTATTATCTTGATGAATTGTCAGAGAATAACCGCACTTCCACAATTTTTACTGATTTCTTAGATGCAAAGTGGGTCTGCCCTCGTTACCTGGAATCTGTATCTGCTGAGGAGATGGTCCGGGATTATATTGCGGGGATGACTGACCGTTATTTTGAGGGTAGATTTGAGGCGATTGTTTTACCGCGGAAAGTAGATGGAAAGTTTTAGTGAATGTAATTTTTTTGATTCTTCGTCGAATAGGGAGGAGATGTTACCACCTCATCCCTATTCAACGAAGGACCTTGTTCTAAAACAGGATATGCATCAGATATGGCAATGCAATAAGTGCAATCACAATGAAAAGCATCAGCCAGCTCACCGCAGCTACCACATATTTCGCAAGTTTTGGCCTGTTTCTCCTCTCAAAGAATCTTGTCACACCTTCCTGCATAATATATCCACCGTCAAGCGGTATAAACGGGAGGGCATTGAAAGTTCCGACAGCCAGATTGAACCAGCCGCACCAGAACAATGTCTGAATAACAACCCAGAATAATGGGAACGGCACATCCCATACCACTGCCGCAGGGGAATCAAATGCAAGAATTCCCATCATCAACTGCTCGTTATTCATGACAGTATCTATTGGCACATAGATCATCAGAAGTAATCCGGCAGGACTTACAATCCGGTCAAACAGGTTCTTCACAGCAGATGCATCGTAGTAATAGATACCCATAAACCCGGAATCAGGAACAGTCCGGATGGCAGAGTCATTGGGCCATTCTGCAAGAGTAAGAGAATACCTGCCCAGTTCTCCGGTTTCAGAAGATATTACAAGATCTATCTCATCACCAGGTCTTGTTGATTCAAGTATAGTGGTAACATCATCACGGGATACGATATCAACACCATTTACCTCCTTAATAACAGAAAAAGGCGGTACTCCTGCAATATCTGCCGGGTAGTCCTGATAAACTCCCTTAATCATAGGTGTTGATGTTGGCACTGCAAGTCCAAGCAGTGAAAACATCAGGATAAAACAGAGCAGGCCAACAAGAATATTGTTGGTAATTCCTGCTCCAAACATCCTTATCTTCGGCATCCCTTTTGCTTTAAGAACATCCTCCTCTTCAGGTTCTACAAAAGCACCAATCGGGATAATTGCAAGAAGAACACCCATACTCCTGATCCTGATCCCTTCAACACGGCATAGAACCGCATGCCCGAATTCATGAATGACAAGAGTGAAAACAAA
>DAOVRB010000053.1 GCA_030628325.1 Methanomicrobiaceae archaeon
TCTGCGGAACAGTAAAGGACGCTATCGATGAGATGCGTGCAAAAGGAAAGAAAGTAGGACTTGTAAAGATCCGTGCACTGCGGCCGTTCCCGAAAGAGGATATACGTAATGCGCTAAAAGGTGTCTCACAGGTAGCAGTGCTTGAAAAGAATGTCTCACTCGGCTCTTCAATGAAAGGAGCTGTGGGACTGGAAGTTAAGGATGCAGTTGAAAACACAGATACATCTGTTTTCAGCTATGTAATCGGCCTTGGTGGCAGAGACATCAGAAAGAAGGACATTGCAGCAGTTGCTGCCCTGGCTGAAGCTGGCAAAGGGAATATGTTCTATGGACTTAGAGAGGAGTTGTTGTAAATGGCAGACAAATCACTGGAACTTTTTGAATCCGGGCACCGTGCCTGCGGTGGCTGCGCCCCTGCTCTCGCAGCAAGGTTAATACTCAAAGCTACAGGAGAGAACACAATCGTTGTCGCCTCAACAGGGTGCATGGAGGTATTCTCAACACCGTATCCCGAAACAGCATGGAAAGTGCCATGGATTCACTCGCTCTTTGAGAATGCTGCTGCGGTTGCATCAGGTATTGAGGTATCTCTGAAACACCAGGGAAGAGATGAGAATGTCATCTGTATCTGTGGAGATGGTGCGACATTTGATATAGGCATGCTCTGTATCAGTGGTGCATTTGAACGCGGGCACAATATCACATACATCTGTTATGACAACGAAGCGTACATGAACACAGGTATCCAGCGTTCAGGTGCAACACCATATGACGCAAACACCACAACCAGCCCGGCCGGAAAGAACTCTTATGGAAACCAGATGCAGAAAAAGGATATGCCACAGATTCTGGCAGCACACGGTGCCCCATACGTCGCAACAGCATCTACTGCATACCCGAATGATATCGTAAAGAAGGTAGAACGTGCGATCAACACTCCGGGAGCATGTTATATACAGATCCACACACCGTGCTGTACAGGATGGGGATTTGACGGCAGCAAAAGTATAAGCATTAGCAAACAGGCGATTGAATGTGGTCTGTGGGTAAATTTCGAGATGGTAGACGGTGTTGTTGTCAAAGCAAAGAAAGTCCTGAGAAAACCTGTAGATGAATACTTAAAAGCCCAGAAGCGTTTCCGTCACCTCTTCAAACCGACACCAAATACAGAAGAGATCGCAAAGATCCAGGCTATTGCCGACAGGAACGCTGAAAAATACGATATTGACATTAAACTCAAAGAATAATTTTGAGTTCTCCCGGGGATTTAAAATTTCAGGGGAATCACAAAAACAATTTCTCTTTTTTTTAAGGGGTGACTCCCATTGTCGTGTTTGCAGAACATGCCTGTTACAATAAACCTGTCAAATCAGATCTTTCTGAGTAAATAAACTTATTATATACGATTCGCAAATCAATATAATTACATTGATAATTGCAGCTTGTCTTAGCCAATTTAACAGGCTCACAATATCAGAAGATCCCGACATGACCTGGTTTACCAGAAGATATCCCCCTTCAACTACTCAAAAATGTCAGGATAATTCTCTGACACACCCAGCATTGAAACCAGTTCAGAAAACCGCTTTTCATCTTTTCTAAATTTAGATTCAAGCTGCTGCATCACTCTGGGAATCCCGTTTGCATCAGCATCAGCTTCAACATCAAATAAGCTGTAGTATCTGGATTTCAGCTCCTCAATAAGTTTCCTCTGCACAAATATCCGGCGGGCAAGTTTCGCAAATTCATGTACAACCTCTTCACCGCCCCCTGATATTTCTGCCTCACTGATGATATCAGATAACACCCGCCGGTCTTTAAAAAATTGCCTGACAATATCTGACAACTCTTTTATTTTAAACGGTTTTACAAGAAAACCATCGATCAAATCTCCAAATTCAAGCAGGTCACGGGTAGTCAGGGCTTTTGCAGTTACCACCAGCACAGGGATCTCTTCTGTCTCCGGGTCAGATCTGATCTGTTTCAGTGTCTGCCATCCGTCCATCCCCGGCATCATAATATCAAGAAGAATAACGTCAGGACAGACTGATTTTAACAGTTCGAGACATTCCTCACCGGAATATGCGCAATATACTTCAAAACCCTCTCTTTTCAGACCTTCAGTACACAGATCTGCGAGGATTACAACATCGTCAACCAAAAGTATAGTCTCCATCAGAATTCCTCCACGCTTCTATTGATTCCACAGTATTTCCTGAGATAACAAAAGATCATCAGACAAAACTGTATGCATTCATCAATGTTTCTCCACATCACCAATAGCATAATGTTTCATGAGATAATCACGTATTTTGTCAGATTCAAGCCAGCCCATATCCAGCCGGGTAATGATTTCATCGATCTCGCGTATCTGCTCAAAAATTTTATCAGCTGTTTCCACATCCTCAAGATCAACCAGTGCAGTAATCACAGCCAGTGGATTTCTGATCTCATCGTTTAGTATGGCAAGCTGCGTCAAATTCGTCTCAATCTGTTTCAGTGCAACTTCCTCACGCCTGCGGGCTTCTCTCTCTTCGGTAATGTCACGGACAAGTGAGAGAATATAATGCAGTCCCCTCATCTCAATCATACGGGCGTTCACATGCACAGGGAAAACAGAACCATCTTTTCTGACATGCTCTGCATCATATGAACTCAGTCCGTCTGATTTAAATGCCTCCACACGTGCGGGGTCCACTTTTTGCACAGTCCGGGTCTTTATGTCTGCAACACGCATCTGCAGGAGTTCTTCACGGGTGTAGCCAAGACGGTTGCAGGCGACGTCATTCACCTCCACAAATTTGCCGTGTGTACTGTCTGACTGCACTTCATGGAGAAAGACTGCTTCATTCACATTGTTAAAGAGCTCACGGAACTTGCCTTCACTCTCTTTCAAAGCTTCTTCTGCCAGTTTCTTCTCTGTAATGTCACGAATGGATTCAATTGCCCCAATAATGTTCCCTTCTGTATCATAGAGAGATGAAGCAGTAAACCAGAGATATGCACCTTTTCCGTCTGCAAGGAGGGGAACATTGTTCTCGGCAATGAGATTTTGTCCGTCACGATAAAATACAGGGTATCTGATCTCTTTCTGAAGTGCTTCATTTAACACAAGGTCTATCAGGATCGGACGCCGTTTCCCGTAAAAAGGAAGTGCATACTCATAATCGCTTTTATTGAGCATTTCTGAAGAAGGAATGCCTGTCATGTTTTCTATTGCCTTGTTCCATGCAATCACCCTGCCCTCCATATCAATAGCAAAGGTCGCATCAGGCAGGAAATTGACTATATCTAACAACTGGTGGTGTGCAGAACGCAATTCCTCCAACGCTTGTTTCAGTGCTGTGATATCCACTACAGTAGAAGCGATTGTATGATCACGCATAATGCTTGCAGACAATATTACATCAAGTACGCTGCCGTCTTTTGCAGTAAGCTGAACATGAAAATCAGGTAGAACACCTTTCGTTCTACACTGGTTGAGAATTTCTTCTCTTTTACTCCTATCAGTTATTATTGTGTCAACTGAACTGCCCACAAGTTCTGTTTTCAGGTACTCTGTCATACTGGAAAATTTTGGATTTATATCGGTGATAGTGAGATCATCTGTTCTAAAAATGAAAGTACCTGCCTCAGAATTATCAAACAGGCTGAAATATCTTGTTTTTCCTTCAGTTATACGTGTTGATAATACTAAGACCGCCACTCCAATGAGAATAAAGACAATCCCCCGAATAACTGCATTAATCAATGTTGAAGGGACAAAGATGTATACAATTGTCAGATATATCAATGTCAGTCCCATGGAAAAAACAATTCCTTTTTGTAAATACCTGTATACAGCAAAGATTATCGGCAGATAATAAAGGTGGGGAAATATTATGGTGATGCCACTGGACAGGCAGAGTGTTGTGACAAAAACAGCCAGGATTGAAGAACAAATAATAAGGGAGAGCCACATCACATCATCGTTCTGAACATGGATATTTTCACTCATAAATCCACCTGTATATGTATATCACCTATAGAAACACCATATGACATATATCTTTTCCCCAATTTCTGCACTGTCTGTTTTGTCAGTGATTTAGATTAGTGATGGAAAAATACAGTATCAATTTAGATCATCCGGGCTGTGCCAGAACCAAATTTGTGTGGATAATATAACAATTAATTGAGTTAAATATTTGATTTACTCTTGGTACAAGTGCTGGTTATGGCACAGCCTGTATAATCACTGACTTTTTTTAGACAGTGCCCTCCATCTCACAAAATAAAGGACAAACATCGCACTCAGAGTGAATTTTTATATAGAAGTAATATTAAATAAGAGTTTAAATAAATAAGGGAACTGCCAGAATGTTATTTAAACATAACGGAATATTAAAAGACAATTATGACCACTGGCCGGCAATTATTGCAATACTGACAGTTGTTGCAATAATAGTCTGCATTCTTGGCACAATATGGGGGGTTAACTCCGTATTTCCACAACTGTTTTATTTCCCTATTATTCTTTCAGTATTTTTTTATCCAAAAAAAGGGTTTCTTTTTTCAATAGTCCTTGTACTGTCGTATCTGGGCATTGTAATTCTGCTAAACCCGGGTTTTCAGGAGATACTGGCTACAGGAGTAAGAGCAATAACTCTGATCGGAGTTGCACTGACAGTCTCCATACTAAACACTGCATTTTTCAGAGTGAAAAACCGCTACCAGACGCTTTTTGAGACAGTCCCTGCTCCTGTTGTTGTAATTGACAACTCAGGACGAATTACAGATATCAACAGAAATTTTACAAAACAGTTTGGTTACACCAGAGATGAAATTCTGGGCAATATATTCTATGAAATGCCGTTCATCCCAGATGATAAGAGAGAATTATTAAAAAAGAAGTGGAAAAAATCCCTTATAAGTGAAATACCCGAGCCATATGATATTGAACTGAACACGAAATCCGGTACACCGGTAGTCTGCAGAATTTATTCTTCAGTATTTTTAGAAGCAGATGATATTTTTATATCAGAAATTATAATAACAGATATTTCCAGGACTGTCAGATCCAAACAAAAAATAAAGGAAAATAAAAAGCGCTTTAACAGTTTCTTTAACAATATCAACAACAGTAGTGCAATTCTTGAGGTAAATAAGGATTGTAATGCCTTCATTATAAAGGACATTAATAATGCCTGTGAAATCAGCATGAAGAAAAATAAGGCAGATATATTGGGGCGTGACATACGGGAGTTGTATACCTGTGATGCGGGTGCCAGAGTCTATAATGCAATGGTAGACATTTGCAAAACAGGTATATCAAAAAAACTGGAAACAATGTTCTTTGACTCCACAGAGTTCTCAGGGTGGAAAGAGACATATCTCTATAAACTGCCATCCGGTGAGATAGTTGTCATTTTTGACGATATAAGTGAATACATTCAGGTCCGGGATGAACTCAGAGACTCTCTCAGTGAAAAAGATATTTTGTTGCACGAAATCCACCACCGCGTAAAAAATAACCTGCAGATCATCTCAGGCATTCTTCAGTTACAGAAATTTCGTGCAAATACTAAAGAGGTGTCTGAACCACTCTATGAGTGTATTACCCGAATCCATGCTATGGCAAGGGTACAGGAAAACATCTACAGAACAGGAAAAATTTCAAACATTAATATTGCTGAATGTCTGGCAGATCTGTGTGAATACCTGATTTATTCTTCCTGTTCAGAATCTGAGAACATATCACTTGTGCTGGACTGTGATCAGGAACTCACCCTTGATGCCGACAGGATTATCTGCTGTGCCCTGATTACTAATGAATTGCTGACAAATTCTCTTAAACATGCATATAAACCAGACGAAACAGGTAAAATAGAGATATCATTTATCAAAGATGATGAGAATAATTACGTATTCAGTGTAAAGGATTACGGGGTTGGAATACCAGATAACATCGATTTCCACAGAATGGATTCACTCGGAATGCAGCTTGTAATTAACATAACAACACAACTCCATGGAACAATAAAACATTATAATGATCAGGGAACAGAATTTGTCATAAGTTTCCCTGCAGATAACGGAAAAGAGGAGAATCATAAATGACTGGCAGCAAAATAATGATTGTTGAGGATGAAGCGCTCGTTTCAATGGTTTTAAAAGAAACCCTCACAATGTTTGGATATAATGTCACCGGCATTGCCTACAATGGGTATGATGCCATCCAGAAAGCAGGTGAAAACCGGCCTGACCTGATATTAATGGATGTCAATCTGGAAGGTGATATTGATGGTATTGAAACTGCAGAAAGAATTTTAGATCTCTATGACATCCCGGTAATATATTTATCTGCATATTCAGATACTGGTACTCTTCTGAGGGCAATGAAAACGCAGCCTTACGGATACCTCCTGAAACCATTTGAACAGAATGATTTATACAAAAACATTGAACGGGCACTTTACAAATACAAAATAAAAAAGAAACTCAATCCTGAAAAGGAGATAATTGATTCAACATTGTCACACATTCCTGATGCATTTATAGCAGTAAATACAGAGGGAAAAATAACTCAGATTAATTCTCCTGCAGAAGAGATGACGGGATGGAAAAACAGTGAAATAAAGGGTGAAGATTTCTGTGAAACCTTTTCAATAAATACCAAAGGAACCACTGAATTAATGAGTCTACTCAGAAAAAAAGGAAATAATCAGGTATCAATGACTTACTGGCCGTCCAGAATCCCTATTGTCACAAAACAGGATGAGACAATACACATCTCAATCAATATTATATTAATAAATGATAAAAAAGGCAACATCAATCAGATTCTCTTTATTTTACGGCCTAAATCAGATTCTAATGTTATAGACAATGTACTGAATTCTCCTATACCTGCAACTGAGAAAGGAATTGTCCA
>DAOVRB010000313.1 GCA_030628325.1 Methanomicrobiaceae archaeon
ATTTTTATTGCCGGTGATCTGACTAATTTCGGTCCTGTTGAACCGGTTAAAGAGATACTCTCACAGATTGATGTACCATGCTTTGTAATACCCGGTAACTGTGATCCTAAAGAACTAATTTCAGTACTGGAATCATCAAATGCAGTCTGCCTTCATGGTGTTTCAATGGAAATTGGCAGGATAACTATAACAGGTGCAGGCGGATCAAACCCAACACCCTTTGATACACCTTTTGAACTTACTGAAGAGGAAATTGACAGAATTATTGAGCATGCAAGCGAAAATACAAAACCAAATATTCACAATATCCTCCTCACACACGCCCCTCCAAAAGGATATCTGGATTTAGCAGGTGGTGAACATGTGGGCAGTGAGGGTGTCAGAAAACATCTGAAAAAATTCGACCTGATCTGTTGCGGGCACATCCACGAGCAAAAAGGAATTAAAGAAGTTGATGGTGTAACTATTGTAAATCCCGGTCCTGCATCCGAAGGAAACTGTGCCTTAATCAGGCTTGGAGATGAACCAAAAGAGATTGAAATTAAGTTCCTGACTGTTTAAGCAGGATCTGTTCCAGATATGATGCCGCTATATGCGATCCTTCAATTTCAAGCTCATATTTCACCTGTTCAATTTTTCCCAGTGCATTCTCAATCGTTCCTTCAGTCAGTACTTCAATTTCAATAAATTCACCAAGGTCATCAACATTATCCAGTGCAATCAAAGTTTCATTGAATCTGTATTCGTCACGTTGTTTTGAAACAACACTTGTGCGCCTGAAACCAAGACGTTTTAGCATTTTTTCAAAATCCTGTCCTGAAGAAACAGAGATATTGATCTCCTCCCGTGCCTTGGCACTACTTCCGGGCAATTTAGGTCCTTTGTATGTTGCTTCAACTTTTTCACCAGAATAACGGACGCGAAGTGCTTCATCGGTTACAGCAAAATCACATACAGGTGAATTATAGTATACATCCTCCTGATATCCGTTTCCGCAGAATTCAGCACCCATATCGATTAGCTTTTTTTTCAGCAGTTCAAGTGATTCAACTTTGATCTTTACTTCAATTTCAAGCATAGATGTCACTAATTTAAGTAGATTCAGCATGACTTAATATAATCAGGTGTGAATATGGATATTAAAAAAGGAGATTTTATCAGACTCAACTACACCGGAACTGTTGACGGTGACATATTTGATACGACAAGCGAAGAAAACGCCAGGGAAAAAGGGATCTGGAAACAGGAAAGGTCCTATGAACCGATTACCATACGTGTAGGCGGCATGCATGTTATTCCTGGTCTTGATGAAGATCTGATCGGCAAAGAAACCGGACAGGAATATGAAATTGAGGTAGCTCCTGACAAAGCATACGGCCCTCACGACGAATCTCTCATGAAATCTTCTTCAACAAAAGATTTCAGGGAAAAACCATCAGTGGGAACACGTGTATCCTTTGAAGACAGAGAAGGTGTTGTGGTAAATATAATCGGAAAGCGTGTTTTAATTGATTTTAATCACCCGCTTGCCGGCCAGACGTTAAACTACAAATATACAATTGACAGTGTTATAGAAACAACAGAGGAAAAGGCTCAGGCAATATTGAAGTTGTTCTCTGGAAAAGTCATGGACGTCGAATTCGCAGACGGTGTTCTTACTGTAATTCTTCCACCAGGCATCACATACGATAAGCAGTGGATGATGGGCAAAGGTATGTCAGTCCACCAGATTTTTGAGTATATTGACGATGTCAAAGAAGTTGTCCTGAAAGATTCTTTCAAACGTCCGGAGAAACCAACTGAAGCTGAAGAAGAAGTTGCTGAAGAAATAGTTGAAGCTGAAGAAATAGTTGAAGCTGAAGAAATAGTTGAAGCTGAAGAAATAGTTGAAGCTGAAGAAGTAGAAGCAGTTGCTGAAGAGACTGGCACTGAGTCTGAAAAGTAATTAAAATTATAATATTTTATTTTTCAGCTTTTCAGATTTTTACAGGTTATTTTATAGGGTATCTAAGTAATGCAGCAATACCGCCAAGTGCGTCAAGCTGTGTACCCGGATCAAATTCTGTTGAAAAAACTACAATAGCGGCACGCATATTCTCAGCTTTTTCAAGCAGTTCCTCAAATTCAGGTTTTCGTATTAATGAATCAGTAATAAGAATCTGTTTGACAGCACCAAAGTCCACGGCAGAACTCACTTCTTCAGGACCATATGCAATTGTATTGTCACTGCCCATATGTTTCAGAAGTTCATCCATAAGCTGCACCTCACGCGCAAGCTGGATATCTCCGGTAATTTTGTTCAGTACTCCCAGACCTATAACGTCCTGAACTGCACCCCGGCCTATACGTCGTGTCTCTACTGTCATACACCGCCCGGCTGTATCCGCATCACACGATTTGAGGTATGAAAAGAAATCCTCTTTTATAAAACCAGGTCCGGCGATAACAATTGTTCCTGTTATTTCCTGCATAAATGAGAGAATATCTTCAAAAAAAACAGTGCGGGAGTCCAGACCCTCACGTTTTCCCGAACCACCTATAAGTGAGGCTACAAGTTCCGGCCCGTACTGCC
>DAOVRB010000234.1 GCA_030628325.1 Methanomicrobiaceae archaeon
CGGTATATGTGGGTCCGCCATGCACCACAAGTACAAGAGGATACTGTTTTCCTTCTGTGTAACCGGGAGGATACCTGACAATTCCTTCAATCTCATCTCCGAGAGCACCTGTCCAGTGGATCACCTCATATGACCCTTTTATTTGTGACAGGATTTGGGGATTAAAATGAGTTATCTGTACCTCGTCTGTTATACTGCCACCAGTTACGGCTGCAGCAAAAAGCTGGGGAGGAGTATCAGCCGAGTTAAAATCATAAACTATCTTCTTTCCGTCAGAACTGCTTTCCAGAGCAAAAATGTTCCCCTGGTGCGTACCTGAAAGCATCTGCATATTCCAGCCTGATCCCGTATGGCGGTAAACGGTAAGTTTCGGGTTTGTTCCATCTGCCAGGAGGGCATAAAAGCCGCCATTAAACGGATTTATCTCAACATCAGCATTAAAAAGATCCACATGAAGTCCCTTCTCCCAGTTTATCGGAACCTCCTCTGTTTTTCCTTTATCCGGATAGTACGCAAGCACATCTGTTGTGTATCTTATCGGGTACTCCATTCCTCCGTTATGCATGCGTTCAATATATACAACCGAACTGTCCGGTGCCCATACAATCGCATTTTCATCTTCAAACCCTTCAGTCATGTTGAAAATTGTTTTTTCCTCTCCTGTGGAGGTACTGAGAAGCACATACCGGAAAAGAGGGCCAGTTCTCCACTCTTCAGGATAAACCGATGACTTATACAGAATATACCTCCCGTCCGGAGAGGGGGAATAAATGGTTATTACATCATTATTGGCTGAAACCGGCTCTGTGATTCCTGTTTTTAATGAATATTTTTTGAGAATCACAGGGTCAGGGGTTTCATCCATCACAATCGTATCATCATAATATCCTGCTGTAATCTGATCTGTCTGATCTATCTGATCTCTCTGATCTCCTGCCTTGCGGGAAGCTGTTTCCGTGTATAACAGTTCCTCTTCATTCAGCCAGACAAATCCGGAAAGAAGTCCGGGGGAGACATTCTGGGGTGCAGAAGAGTTCAGATCAGTGAGTGAGACAACCTTAAAAACAGTATCTCCACCGTCTTTCTGAACAGCAGTATAAGCCACCTGTGTCCCTTTCGGTGAGAGAGCAAATGAGAGTGCAGTCTCAAAATCTCTGGAAAGCCTGTAATCCTGTCCTGACCGGAGATCGCTTAATATAACAGTTCTGTTCGTAAATTCAGGCAGAAGATCCGTACCCTCAGATTTGAGATACACAAGATTAACCCCGTCAGATGAGAGAGAAAACGGACCTGCACTTTCCATATGCAGCAGCTGATCTATGGTGAATGTGGTGCTGCTGTCGTCTCCTTCCTCTCCTGATACCGGCATAACTACTATTATTGCGGCAACTGCCAGAATGATAAATATCCTGAAATATTTTTGCATGATGAAAGACCCTATGATATGCTGAGTTGACATGGGTTATAAAATAAGTCGCCTTAATGTTTTCCTGTGGGTTTTATGTCAGGACTGGCTCATGTATTCCGGTTTGTTTCAGGAGTTTAGGGTGTGTTTCAAAAACAGATATGTGCCTTTTTTAGGTATGAGTTTAACTTGCATTTAACTTGCAAAACTCATTTCTGATAAATTAGTTTTTTGTTTAATTGCTGATTATTATCTTTAAATCTAAAAAATGCCATACATATGGGATTTTATTTAACTTGCATCTAACTTGCAGTATAGGTATTCTCAGGAAAAATACTATCATCTAAAAGATATCATTGTAATACAAAGCATCTGGGTGTAAGGGAATTCGCCTGCAAAGAGGATGCAATTAAAGCTTTTGAAAGCTGGAATAAAAAACAGGGATACTTCAGGGCTATTGATCTTGAATTTGAAGAGATTGAAATGGTAAAATCTCTCGACAATATCTTTCAGAAAACACCGTCCCTTCTTGAGATCGGTGCAACATACGCCTTTATTGTTGAAAAAATGGGGAAATCATCGGTTTAGGCATTCCGGATTGTAAAAGATACAAAGGGTTTTTATCGTGACACCCAGATTGCAAAGGCTATTTCAAAGGCAAAGCAGTTTTTGTTTGAACCGACTCTCAAAGATCTCGATTGGCTCAAAAAAGAAACCGGACCGATGCAGCGGGCATCTCTTAAGTCACTGAGGCATTAATAATGGTTTTTATAAAAGGGTAATTTTATTTTGGCATAGTTGGGAATTTTTTAACCGGCACATTCTGGGAATTTTGGGTGGCATTGGTTGTATCATGAATAAGTCAGTATAAAAAACCTTTTTTGTCTTGAAGTTATACAATCAATTAACAATAAAAAGCAATTGAGACTAAACTTCTTAGATGAACAATTGAATAGACTCAATTCAGAAATGACACCTGAGTTCCGGATTAACTATACTTGGGGCTAAATGATTGTTTTTAGGCGAGTATGATTAATTATGGACCGTTGAGAGTTTGGAGATAAGGTGCAATTGTTACATGACTAAGGAAAATTTAGCATTGAAAGAGATTGAATTTATTATCGACAATGATGCTGTAAATTCAGCTTATAAGCTTGCTCTCTGTAAAGGCGCAATTGAAATATCCCGCAATCATGCCGAAAGAGCATTTTTAACCTCTGGTGAAAAAAAGGTAATTTATCCTGTTTCATATATAATTGCATATTTCATTCGATATTATTATCCTATATTTGGATATTCTTCGTTTGTCCCTCAGTTAAGCTCAGAATCTCAAAAAAATAATTGTTCTTCTCAATCGGCATTTCGAAGGGAATTTGATACTATAATTGGCTATTATTCGGATCATGGTGGTTTCAGTGTACTCTGGGATGACATAAAAACTGACACAATTCCCTCGTTAATTCAGGATGAATGGAAAAATCTGTGTCGAAAAGTTCACTCTACTATATTATACCAACCAATGAACACTTTTCGCCGAAACTCTCAAAAATCTCTGTATTCATTCCTTAAACTCGAATCTGACTTTCAATCTGATGATGTTTTTGAGGATTTTCCGGCATGTTCAGTTAATGGAAGTTTTTTTTCTTTTCCTTTAAAATTTCATGAAATATTTCAAAATATTTCAGATTCTACTAATTTGATTGAAAAAATACACAGACGATGGTGCTCTTTTTCAATATCTCTTGTTGATGGATCTGGCATATCATCTGAACAATTTATGAAAATACTGTCTGAATCCAACCCGGAAAACTCCAGACTACAGGGATATACAGGAGATAATGTTTGTTCAGAGTTACAATCATCACAAATTATACAAATAATAAACCATTCTCTA
>DAOVRB010000152.1 GCA_030628325.1 Methanomicrobiaceae archaeon
ATACACCAAGAGAGAATGCAATAAAAGCATTTGGTGCCTGGTCCGAAAAAAGCGAGATTAAAGGCGGGGTAGAATATGTCGAGGATATAAGGAGTGGATGGGATAAGAGAACAAAGAGGATTGATAATGTATAAAACCCAGTTCCTTGTGGATACGGATATTATTATCAACTACCTGAAAGGCAGTGATAGCATCTAACCTGAATAGAGAATATTTACACCCTGCGAGCAATATTTTTCTACCAATAATTAAATTCAGTCTCTTAAAATATTGATTCAGCCACCTGAGTCTCATTCTCAGGACAAAAGCGATAAAATAGCATCCCTGCCCAATCTGCAGCCATACGACCATAAACGCCGCCACCTGGCTTTCTGCACATCTAAAAAGGGCCTCTCTCACATACTCAGGGTCGGTTTCCATGGTGATCCCGGCATCGGCCTCCGTGACGGAGATGACGTTTTCTTCTCCAGCATCTCTAAGACCAGCATCGCCGATGAATGCCTACGCAGCCTATAGATCCATTCCAGAACAATTTTTGTAACCATACAGGCTTCAGGAATTGATGGTGGTCATAGAACCTCAGTCTGAGTATCAGGGATATCAGGGATATCAGGTCTGCTCATCGGGAAGGTCCGGGTGCCGGAGGGAAAAGAGTTTAAAAATTGGAAGATTATATAAAAACAATGATCACCCACTTTCGAATTAAAAATTTCAAAAGCATCAAAGAAGCTGATCTTGATTTGAATAGGGTAAATCTGCTAATTGGTGCCAACAACGCAGGAAAATCAAACCTTCTGGAAGCACTTGAATATTACTCCCGTTCTCTCATAGTTCCACTTAATGAGCTCTTTGGACCGGGACCGTTTTCATATCCAAATATTTTTCACAAAGGATCGAATATCAACAAAGAAGGAATTGAAATAGATGTATCATTTAGTGGAAATAATGATACTTCACACAAGTTCCGAATTGACTCACTCCGTAACTCTGGGAAATCTCCAGGATTTCATCTTAAAGTTATCAATGAATCAATAGATAGCTCCAGTGACCATTTTCAAAAAGAAAATGAGGATAAGCTACTGTTTAGGGAGAAAGGGATCAAAAAAGAACTTCCTCATGATCTTGTTGAAATGTTCCAAACGTGTAGAACCATCAGGAAATTTCAGTTTGTCCCAAAAGAGATTAAAAAAGAACGTGAAATTGATCCTCTTGACCCATATATTCCATTTTTAAAACATAATGGTGAAAACCTCGTCAATGTACTCTTTGCAACGAGGGATCTCCGGCCGGCTGCCTACGAATTAATTATCAACGATTTCAAAGAAATTTATCCGGATGTCACCGGACTCACTTTCACTCATCTTGGAGATTCTCGCTATGCACTTGAGTTTAACAGAAAAATCCTCAATAAAAACTGGAGTTTCTTATCACCACAGATCTCAGATGGTTTTGTTATTACTCTTGCAATCCTGACCCTCATTCATATGCAATGGTCCAATAAGATCGTCCTCATTGAAGAAATTGAAAATGGACTGAATCCATTTACTCTCGGAAAAATTTTTCAGAAAATTTTGTTAATATCGGAATCTAAGGGCATTCAGTTTTTTATTACAAGTCACTCACCAGTATTGCTCGACCTTCTCAATAAGTTTCCTGAACTCATATTTGTATGTGAACAACATGATGGTTACTCTGAATATATTCCGCTTCCCGAAATTCTTAAAATATTTCGGAATGATTACAAAGTAGGAGATTCTCTTGTAGAATTGTGGCTTGAAGGATTGATCGGAGGGTTGTAATGGCATCCGGCAAATCCTCCCCTATCTCCATCCATCTGATTACAGAAGGGCCGACAGACAGAAAGTTACTCTTAGCCCTGATTTCACAAATAATCGGAGAACATAGTCATCAATTTATTGAGTTAAGTTCAACACAGAGGACACGAAACGGAAAACAAGCCATTTTAGGAAATTTTTCAACATTCTCCAAATATTTACATCACGGCTTTAACAAAGATGTTGATATAATCGTGATATGTATTGATAACGACGAAGATACAGAAGATGAAGGGATTGGTATAAATCTTAAAATGCAGATACAAAAACTATTCAAAGAGTTTCTAAAAAAGCATTCATTTTATGAAATGATTCCATGTCTTGTCTGTGCTGTACCAGTAAAAACAATGGATTACTGGATGAAAGCGATTTCAGTAAATCATTCTGATTGCAGGGATATTTTAAAGGTGTTAACTATCCCTAAAAATAGAATAAAAGAGGAAACGTATGGTGCAAGATACGTTTACAGAGGACAATTCATTGATCACAGTGCCATTGAGGAGAAGACTAATTCAATACAAACACCCGGTTCCCTTGAAAAATTACGATGTCTGCCTTCTTTTAAGGACTTTGAAGAAAATCTTATTGATTGTTTGAAAATATCTCTCCATATGGACGATTATATTCAATAACCGGAAACGAAGAGACCTACGTCGAAGTACCCTTCTGCAACCAGCTCAAACGCCTTGACCGGGAGATCTGGTACCTTCGCGATATTACACCACTTTTTTCCTATCATCGAAAACAACCGTATGAGTTTTCAATCCTGATTCCTGCGCACTTGCTTTTTCCGACAGTGCCCGTCAACTCTGAACTTCAGCCCGAACCGTCATAAACACAGGACCCCTGACATCAATCTTCTTATTATTATCAGTAATATACCGCATAGCCCAGGATTCAACCTTCAGATTAACTTCAGACGGGATCTTCACCATCTTGACCTGCACCACTGTGCCTTCACCAACACGTGCCGCTTCCTCAATACGGGCAGCCGCAAGGTTTGCAACAGCACTAATATAAGAAATCCCGACAGGAACACCATTCTTTCTTACCTTTGCAAACTTCTCTGTATCAGGCACACCCATAATCTTCCCGTTATGGACAAAAATGTCATTAAAACAGGCAGGACCACAGAGCTTTGAATTATCTTCAGCCTCTTCCACCGTGACTTTCAGGCGTGTGCTGCATAGTTCCCCTTCCCACGCATCAAAAACACAGGGGCTCTCCACAGCCCCATGTCTCGTTGCAGCCTCAATAATAGCACGGGCAAGCAGCTTTCCTGCAACACTCTCCGGCTCTTCACGCAGTCCGACCGCCTGTGCAAGCTCTCTGTCTGTAGATTCCCGGGGGAAGAACTGAGGATGTGTGAGTTTCCTCACATCATCTGCCTGGTACTCAATCATGGCAAGCCTCTCAACACCGAGACCAAGATTCATCACAGGCACCTCAATGCCATACTCTGCAAGAGCAGACGGCGAATACATCCCGAAAGTCGCAACCTCCACCCAGTCATGCACCGGATGGCGGGCATAAACCTCAGTCTGAGTATCAGGGATATAATATTTTGAACGTTTCTCATCCGGCCTGAACTCAAAATCAGTGAACCCGAATGCCGAGAGAAGCGCCTCTGATACCGCCATCCCGTCTTCAATCGTCACATCCTCACCTGCAATAATACAGGACGCCGAATGATATGTCATAAGCCGGGTAGGACTCTCCTCCTGTTCTCTCCTGAAACAGCGGTCAATGGAAAACTGACGAATCGGAAGAGGCATCTTATCCCACATTGCACCAAGTGAGATAAACCATCCCGATGTCATATGACTGCGCAGAGTTGTTCTGGAAGATTCCGGCGCAAGTGCCCGGAATTCAGGGAAGACCTCATCCATAACCCGCAGCACAAGGGCGTCATCGGTATTTAAAACAACTGCAAGTGCATGAGTCAGATCATCGCCGTCAATCTCAGACTTCTTATATGCATGCAAAGTCTTTCTCAGACCCTCCTCTGTCTCCTCCGGCACTTCAGAACCGATAATCTCACTAATCCGGGCCAGCTGTTTCTTCCCAATCCCTACATTCGGACGTGGAAGACCACCCAGATAAAAAACCCTGTCAAGAACCGCACTTGCTTCAGGCCCGAACTGACGGTATACATCCTGCTCCTCTATCATCACAGGGACACTGGCCTCATCAAAGCCCATTGAGAGATATACCTCACGCAGACGCTGAACTGTTTCTGCGATCGGATGAGGAGTCGCACGGGGATAACATCTCCTCGGATACGTCTCTGAAACACCAGGCGGAGTTAAAATCTCCGGTCCCCTGTGCCATGCCTGCTCAAAATCTTTCTTTGCCAGTTTCCTGTAATCTTCTGCATTAAACCTCATTTACCGCCGCTCCATATCCTTCATACGCCCCATATGCACCACACCCTTCATATG
>DAOVRB010000249.1 GCA_030628325.1 Methanomicrobiaceae archaeon
AGATGATGGGTCTCAAAGTTATTGGCATAATCGAAAACATGAGCGGAATGGTCTGCCCGCACTGCAATGAGAAGATCGATCTTTTCGGTGAGGGCGGAGGCAGGAAAGCAGCTGAAGAGCTCGGTGTTCCATACCTGGGCAACATCCCAATTGACCCGGATATGCGCAAAGCCGGTGACGAAGGTCGGCCTTTCATTCTCAGGCATGATGCAGATGATACCCAGAAGATCACATGGCAGCATGTAGACACAGTTATTGAGAATATACTCAAACAGATAAAAAACTGATATGAAGTACATGGACATACTCACAGGACATAACAAGCCAATGAGTATGTACCCTGAGATTATCCGGTGCCTTGAGGATATAAAAATCCTCCCTTTTTTTATAGAGCCAATATATATTTCAGCTCTGGAACTGGAGGGAGAGGAGGCAGATCACCTCCATTTTGCACTTGTAAGGCTTCAGGTCTTTGCTGACATTCACCGCTATGAAGATGTGGAAGAGATGCAAAAAATGAAATATGTAGCGCAAGTGCTGGAAAAGATCATATTTGGGAACTTAATGCTTGAACAGAATGAAATCCCGGTAGATTGAATTATATTATCATCAAACAGGGTGAACAGCACCCATATATTTCCCAAATTTCAGCCAAGATATCCTGAGTTTCCCGTGGAATAGGCACAGTAATGGGTATTTCTCACCCAGTTTGGCAAATGAAGGCAGGTCAGACGTTCCCTTGCTCACATTCAGCATCCTATCAGGCAGATGGAACCAGAACTAATAACTGTCAAATGAGGGAGAAAATATGTTTGACAGACTCGATACAAAAAAGGAATAATTGCACAAATTTAATAATTTATCCTGACAAAGAGTGATGTAACTTTCATGAAAGTAAAGACGATATTAATCATTGTCGGAATTATCATTATAGGGTATATTGGCATAAATATATTTATAGACTCCAACACTGAATTCTCAAAAACCGTAATTTCAGAAGCTTCAGTTCTTGCATCTGATGCATGCATCGAAATGAAACAGTATGATAGTGCACTCTATTTTGCAGATTTGGCTCTTAAGAAAAATGAGTCTGACACACGTGCACTTGAGAGGAAAATAAATGCCTATACCGAACTCTCCGATTACGACAGAGCTCTTGACAATTATGACCACATCCTTGAAGTAAACAACGGGGAACTCACCACAGAGATGTGGCTGGGTAAAGGAAAATTACATGCCCGCCTTGGACAGGATGAGATGTTTGTTAACTGCTATGAAGAGGCAATTAAAGACTATAGTAATATTCTGACAAAGAATCCTGGTGATAACACTACCCTTATACAGATGGGATCCCTGCTTGGAAAACTACAGCGTTATGATGAGGCTCTTGGCTGCTATGACTCACTGCTTGGCAGAGACCAGGAAAACGCGGCTCTGTGGATAGGAAAAGGGGATGCCCACTTTTATAAATTCCTTAAAGAACAGGGTAAACTGCGTGATCTGTACAAAAATATGACATCCCGGAAAGAAACCAAAAAGGATGTTTCTTTTAACCCTTATGATTGTCACCGTCAGGCAATTGAATGTTATAAAAAGGCAGTGGAGCTTGATCCCATGTGTTACCCTCTGGTTGTGGCAAAAATTCTCGGTACATATGAAGAGACGATCGAAGGTTATCAGGACATTCTGGAAGACCTCTGAGTTGCAGCACCAGACTATGAGTATGATATCTATTATTCTGCAGAGGAGGAATAGTCTGTAATGGGATTTCTGGACAGATTTCTGGGTGATTCAGACAGCCCTGCAGAGAGGTTCTGTAGCGAGGGGGAATTTTATTTATCACGTGATCTGTACGAATCCGGACTGCAGAGTTTCAGCAGGGCAACCAAAGAAGACCCGGGTCATGCAAAAAGCTGGAATGGCAAAGGAAAAGTCCTTTTAGAACTCGGAAAATATGACGAGGCACTACATAGCCTTGAGAGGGCTATTGAAATAGATCACAATTATGCTGATGCATGGATTAACAAAGGAATTCTGTTTCGCACGGTTGGAGAGCACTTTAAAAACACCCTTAGATATCTTGAGGCTATAAAGGCTTTTAACAGAGCACTTAAAATTGAATCAGATAACACTTCTGCGTGGCATGAGAAAGGGATAACACTTTATACACTTGGTAAACAGGAAGAGGCAATAAAATGTTTTGACCGGGTGCGTGAAATAGATCCGAAATATGATTACCCATGGGACTGGAAAGGACGTTTACTCCTGGATAAGGGGAAGTTTGAAGGGGCACTTGAATGTTATAAAAAAGCAGTCAAAGGTAACTCCGGAAGTTCTGAACTATGGACAGGGGAAGGTGATGCTTTTAGTGGTCTTGGCAGATATAGTGACGCTATCCGGTGTTATAAAAAGGCAATCAAATATGATGCAGGGAATATCCGGGCCTGGATAGGAAAAGGTGTTGTTCAGGAGAGAAAAAGGAGATATGATGATGCAATTTATTGTTTTAAATCTGCACTCTCCTTTGACCCTAAAAATCGGGTTGCATCTGAAAAGCTTGCAAATGTCTGGTACAGGAAGGGAAACCACTCCCTCTACAAACTGAACAGATATGAGGAGGCAGTCAATTTCTATGACTGTGCTCTTGAGATCAGCTCATCGATTCTGGATGTCTGGTACAACAGGGGCGTGGCACTACAGAAACTTGGACAATATGGAAAGGCAGTCCCCTGTTATAAGCGGGTTCTTAATCTGGATTCTGATTATTCAACAGCGTGGCTTGCTCTTGCATCCATCTCTAGAAAAACAGGAAAGACAGAGGATAGTATAAAATATTACAATAAAGTGGTCACGCTTGATTCATCAAATACTGAAGCATGGCTGAATATGGGTGCCCTGATGAATAAACAGGGCAAACATAAGGCTGCGATCAGGTGCTTTGATCATCTGCTGGAGATTGATAAGAACTCTGCAGTTGCCTGGTATAACAAGGGAAAAGCCTTTCAGGCTCTCTCATATACTACGAAGGCAAAGCAATGTTTCAGAAAAGCAAAGGATCTCGCAGGAGAGACCTGAATTGAATCTATGGTTAAAATGTATTTTTTACGATTAAAATAAGGCAGAAAGCCTGTTTTGATCGTTAAATTGTTCTAATGTG
>DAOVRB010000297.1 GCA_030628325.1 Methanomicrobiaceae archaeon
CAGCGTGATGCGGCAGAGGCTCTCTCCAAAATGGGAGAACCTGCTGTACAGCCTCTGACTGGAGTTTTGTCATCAGGTGATAAGGCAGCCTCTGTGTGGGCGGCTGTTGCACTCTGTCAGATTGGTGAACCTGCAATCGGACCATTAACCGGTCTTTTGGGTTCGGATGATAGTGACGTACGTGACTGGGGGATAAACTGTCTTGCCTGCATTGGCCTGCCTGCGATAACACCGCTTATTGAAGAACTCGGTTCATCAGACGAAATCTCTTCACAGTCGGCAGGTGTGGCGCTTATTAAGATCGGTACGCCTGCGATTCAGTTCTTGAAGATACAGGTGGGTACGGGTGATGCGAATATGAAGGCAAAGGCAAATGCGATAATACTCTCAATCTCAGCAACTGAGGGCTTACAGGAACGTTTAAAGAATGAAAGTGCGGGTAATGTGAGTATGGTCTGATATAAGGGGAGTTTCCGGGGGTGAATTACTCTTTTTGTATCAGGCGGGGCTGAGAGTCTGTTAAAGATCTCTGATGTGGGTTTTAGGGGGGGGTGCGTTTTGTATATTCCCATGAAACCCGGATGATTTTATGGCGTGCCGAAGATATATCCCCCATCCGTCCGCAGTTATATGACCTTAAACGCCCCGCCGATCTTTTTGATCAGTTTCGCTTTTTTCATATCTGAAAGGACCTCTTTCACATATTCAAGGTCAGTTTCAATGGTGATCTCGGTATCGGCCTCTGTGACGCAGATGGCGTTCTTCTCCAGCATCTCAAAGATCTGCATCGCCGTGGCGGTGCCGTGAACGCTTAGGCAGTCTAAGATCCATTCCAGAACAATTTTTTTGGTGCCGTAGTTTTCCATGAAGGTGTCATACCTGTCCATATCAAGATCCTGGTATGCGACGAGGCCGTCGATCTCCTTCAGATCCAGTTTCGCAATTGCATCGGCGCCAAACGTCACATGACAGACCGGTACTGAGGTGATCGCCATCTCAGTCTGGATGGCATGCTCTCTGCAACGAGAGTTCTTAATCTCACTGACCAGTTCTAAAGGGAGGTAGATTACGATTTCGTCCGGGTCTGCATGACGCTCCAGGATCATGACTCCGTCGTCAGTCTCTCTGACCAGCTCATTCAGGTACAGCACGGAATAAAGCTAAAAAGTCCTGAATTTTGCCGGATCAGCACTGGTGAGACAGGTTCGTTAAAAAATACGCTGGTATTGTGTGACATATATAATGCCCCTGCTAAATTACAAGTGCCAATTGAGATTGTCCAACCAGTAGAGTGGGTCGTTGGACAATCTCCAATTGTTTATTTAACTTTAAATCTCCAATGGATTTTTTTATGGATGCACTGTTTTGTCAAAGCTTAAATGATCTCTTTTATTTTTGGACTGCAATCCCTATCTTACAATTTCCAATTGAAAGGATAAAGCATCAATTATTGCTTCCTGTAATTCCAGATTATCAATTTCACCCATCACTTTCATTAAACGTCTTTTATCCAGCGTTCTTATCTGATAGCAGAGTACAATAGATTCCATTTTCAATCCACCAATGCCGGCAGGTATCAGAGCCTCGTTAGGATAAATTCTTCTGCCCGGTTTTCTTGAAGTTATAGGAAGAACATTTACTACCGGCAAAATTTGATTTATTTCCTCCTCACTTATTACCAGAACCGGCCGTGTTCTTCCCTGTTCAGAACCAATTACCGGATCGAGACTGGCAGGAAATATATGCCATCTATATTCCATTATTTTCTTTCCATCCTTCTAAATCAACAGTTTTAAAATCCTCTGAAATGTCTCTGAGGTCGTTGAGGAAAAGATTATCCCCTATAGCTTCTCTCAGTTCGCTGACTTTCTGGTTAAAAGTAGTTGGTTTTTTCCTGAAAATCAAAATCACTTCCACTTCCTCGTTTTCAGGTATATACTGAGGAATCTTTATCCGTATCTCATGGTTTTCAGGGATCCTTACTATTTGTTTGATTGCTTCCATATTTCCATCCCTTCTTTAGTACATCTTATTTTATCAATGTGATTCAAATATTTATATCTCATTGCCTTCAAAAAATCTTTATCCGATAAATTTACCTGATAAAATTTAACTCGCAGGGGTGAGGGGGGCAGAGCGGGGAGCTCCGGCCTTCAGGCCGGGATAGTTCATCAGCATACCTTCTTATCCTGCATTTTGCAGGTCTCATAAAATATTCCATCAGGACTTTTGGTGGCATCGTACTTGCTGTGTTCAACTTTAACATGATGCTTTCATCCTCCAGCCTCCGCAGGGGGACTTCCCGCTCATCATGTTAAACAGGACACAGGAGGCTATTATCAACTCAACGCTACCTGAGGTATCACGATACAACTCCCATATCCCGTCCTGTCCACAGACCCCTAATGCAAAAATCACTGGCAAAACTGGTTGTTTTCACTTACGCACCGCACGCCTCTTTCGTATATATCAGAGATGCAAAAAGAAGATCTGGTATAAAAACGGGAAGATGGTGAAAAATGGAAACAGGAAAAAAATCAGCGATAATCAGCAGATCTATACAGGATAACAAACCAAAAGAGAGTAACTCAGCAGATCTCAGATCACTAAAAATCAGTCCCGGCCCGGATACCAGTTCCCCAATACAGAGACCTTCCCGGAAGATCGCCCGTCAGGCACTCCGCGAAGCCCTTGAACTGACCTGGGACCAGACGC
>DAOVRB010000264.1 GCA_030628325.1 Methanomicrobiaceae archaeon
CAGGCAAACAAACCTGTCTCCGATATGGCAGCAGAGTATCTGAAAAATTATGACGGAATAGTGATTACTGTGACAAACCCGATGGATGCGAACAACTATTATCTCTGGAAAAAATCAGGTATTCCATGTGAAAGATGCATAGGTTTTGGTGGTCAGCTCGATAGTGCCCGATATAGCTGTTTTATGGATGAATATGGTATTTCCGGCGAGGCATGGGTACTTGGAGAACATGGTGAGCATCAGGTGCCACTGTTCTCAAAACTTCCTTTTGAAGTTCCGTTTGAGAAAAGGGATGAAATATTGTCTCAGATGAAGTCTGCCAGCATGCAGCTAATTAAAGGGAAAGGGGGTACTGTTTTCGGCCCTGCGAAAAATATCATAGATTTGATGAGGGCAATTCTGAATGATGAACGTAAAATAATCCCATGTTCCTGTGTACTGGAAGGGGAATATGGCGTAAAAGATTGTTCCATCGGAGTCCCTGCAAGGATTGGCAGGGCGGGAATATCAAAAATATTCGAATGGGAACTGGACGAGTGGGAAGAGAAAAAGTTTCAGGAATCTGCTGCGTTCCTGACAGACCTTTGCAGGAGAACAGATGAGAAATGATAGTGAACTCCGCCTGGCTATCAATCAGGTGGAGTATTCAAACAGCCCTGCAGGTCCGGTAATTCACATATTCGGAAGGGATGAATCAGGGATTGCCTCGCAAATACAGGTAACCGGATTCCGGCCGTATTTTTATGCTCCTGTTAAGGAGGCAGATTCACTAAAAAAACTGCCCGCACAGGTAGCTGAGGTGGAAACGGGGAGTGTATACAATTCAATCCGGGGCGAAGAGTTGCGGCGTATCTATACTTTCCGCCCGGGCGATGTGCGTGATGTGCGTAACCAGTTTAGGCATTATGAAGCTGATATTCCGTTTGCAACCCGCTTTATGATTGATATGGGGCTTACCGGAGGAGCTGTCATACCTGATATATTCTGTGAGTACAGTGATGTAAAACCCGCAGAGGTACAGGCCCCGGCAAGAATCTGTATGATGGATATCGAGTGTGAGGATGAGAGAGGTTTTCCTGATGCAGGGCGAGATAAGATTAACTGTATCACCTGCTGGGATTCGTTTGATGATGAGTATACGACATTTTTCTGGCAGGATGTGTCAGCAGAGATGGTTGTATCCCCTGTGTCTGAAAAACACCTGGTGCATACGTACACGAGTGAATCATCTCTCCTGAATGGACTTGTCAGTTATATCAGGGAAAAAGATCCTGACGTATTGTCTGGCTGGAATTTTGTTGAATTTGATATCCCCTATATCCTCAGGCGTATGGAAGTGCTTGGTATTCCGCCTGATTCCCTTTCCCGCATCCCTGGTGTTTTTGGGAGGAATGCCCTTCGCGGCAGGGCTTTGTTTGACCTGCTCACCGGATATAAAAAAATGCAGGGAGCCCGAAAAGAATCATACCGGTTAGACGCGGTTGCAGAAGACGAACTTGGAGAAGGAAAAGTCAGGTATACAGGCACGATATGTGACCTGTGGAGGAATGACCCGCAGAAACTTGTTGAATACAATTACAGGGATGTTGAACTTTGCGTAGGAATTAACAGAAAAAATAATATAATTGAGTTTTATCGCGAAATTGCGCGTTATGTCGGCTGTCCTCTTGACAGAACTCTGAATTCCTCGAACGTAATTGATATTTTTGTGCTTAGAAAGGCATTTGGCAGGTATGCTCTCCCGTCCAAGGGTTATGCCGCTGCTGAGGAATTTGAGGGCGCCACTGTTTTTGATCCCTCACGTGGAGTGAAAGAGAATGTAGTGGTACTGGACTTAAAATCCTTATATCCCATGTGCATGATGACACTGAACGCCTCACCTGAGACCAAAGATCAGAATGGTGAACTCAGGGCGCCAAACGGGATTCGGTTCAGAAAAAAGCCCGACGGGCTGACGAGGAGTATAATAAGTGAACTCCTTGTGGAGCGGGACGAGAAGAAGACTCTCAGGGATACGTATCCATATGGTTCTCCTGAATATGTTCTCTATGACCTGCAGCAGAATGTGCTGAAGGTGATAATGAACACCTACTACGGTGTTTCCGGTTACGCACGTTTCCGTCTTTATGACCGTGAAATCGGTTCTGCCGTGACGTCTGTCGGCCGGGCAATTATTGCACATACACGCAGTGTGATTACTGATATGGGTTATACTGTCCTGTACGGAGATACGGATTCATGTATGGTACAGCTCCCGGTTCTGGATCTGGATAAAACCATCTGTGTGGCACGGGAAATTGAAGAAGAACTGAATGAGAGTTATTCGAAGTTTGCACTGGATGTACTTGGTGCCAGAGAGCACTATTTCTCAATTAAGTTTGAGAAAGTCTACCGTCGTTTCTTTCAGGCCGGGAAGAAGAAGAGGTACGCAGGTCACCTTGTCTGGAAGGAAGGGAAGGATGTTGACCAGGTTGATATTGTCGGGTTTGAACTACGGCGCAGTGATTCCCCGCATATGACAAAGGAAGTCCAGCAACATGTAATGGAACTGGTTTTGCAGGGTGCTGATTTACCTGAACTGAAGTCGTATCTGGGTGTAATTATCAGAAAATACAGGCGCGGGGAATATTCACTTGACGATGTGGGTATTCCCGGAGGTATCGGGAAAGCTCTTGAGAGTTATGAGATCAAAGACGCCCATGTACGGGGAGCAATATACTCAAATAAATACCTCGGCACGGAGTTTAAACGGGGGAGCAAGCCTAAACGCATTTATATCAAAAATGTGACAGCAAAATACCCGAAAACTGATGTGATCTGCTTTGAATACGCTGATCAGGTACCTCCGGAATTTGAGGTGGATTGGGAGGTCATGATGGAGAAAAGCATCAAATTACCTATCTCACGTATTATTGAAGCGATAGGTATACACTGGGCCGATGTTGATCCTGCACGGACAACGTTGTTTGATTTTGGTATGTAACAGATGGGTA
>DAOVRB010000003.1 GCA_030628325.1 Methanomicrobiaceae archaeon
AATGCATTGGTAACTTCCAGAGTTACAGTCCTGTAACCTCCTGTATTGTAGATATGTATGGGATTCTGCAGGCTGGATACCTGACCATCACCGAATGTCCATGACCAGGTTGTTGGATTGCCTGTTGAAGTATCATTGAACTGAACAGTCAGAGGTACTCTGCCTGATGTCGGGGTTCCGGTGAAGTTTGCAACCAGGGCGCTGCTTCGTATTACTAAGTCGTGAACACCAAATGCCTGGCCTGTGCCGTTGTCACTGAGGCCTGTAAGTACTGCCTTGTAGCTGCCGGCTGCAAGGCCGGAGACATTAAAGGTCAGTGAGTTGTCGTTTTTGACTGTAGCATACTTGCCTGCATCCGGGCTGATGTAGATGTTATGCCAGAGTTGTTCAGTAGCTGCCTCCCCGCCTGCTGTGAGGTTGAGGGTGAGCATGTTATAGTTTAGATTTGAGAAGTCGAGTGATGCAGTGGCGTTATACTCAGTATCGCGGTAAACGCTCACACCGAAGTACTTGCAGGTTGTGTTAACACTTGCATCAAAGGTGCTGTTCACGACTACTGTGTCAGTGGAAAGCGATCCATGGTCGTTCGTTTCGAGGATGACAATCGGCATCGCACCGACTATACCAATCCTGTCACCGTCCATGGCAATGGCCATTAGTGTATAGTCACCAACATCCGGTGCAGTAGTGGCGTTGAATGCCACACTGTCTGTGCTCAGGCGGAAACCTGCTGTCAGGTTTACCTGGTTATGGGCGTTCTTCAGCGTCTGGGTGATGTTGCCGGCGGCTGTGATTGGAGTACCAACCCGCACATCCTGTGTGAAGGATCCGTCATCGTTAACGGTGAGCTTTGTCCATCCGCCATTGATGAAGATATAGGTGGTTCTCTTTACCAGTTGTGTGTAGTTGATGTTGCTTCTTGAACCGCTGTCAATGATCTCGGCGAGATAGGATTCGTTCGCTTCCATCATTAGCACATTCGCATGGGTGACCTCAGGAACAGTGACCTGGAAGTCAGGGATGCTGCCGGGGTTGTAGACCCAGAGCGTCTGGTAGGTGTCAGTGCCGGCGTAGGTAGCATTCGCACGGTTATCAACCGTCACATAGGTATCGCTTGTTACCTGGCCTACATTTTCAACCTGTCTCTGGATAGTTCCGATATCCGGTGCAGAGATGCTACGACCGTTGTAGAGTGTGATCATACTTGTTGCGGTATGGTCAAGATTCATCATTGCAGTGTACTCGGTGTCAATTCCAGAAACTGTGCCTATCTTTGTGGAGTTGATCCAGACGATGTAGTTATTGTAGAGGTGGAAATCGTAGTTTCCGTAGTTCCCTGCGTTGTCATATGCGCGGAATGAAAGGTCACGGTTACCGTAGTTAATATTAAGCGTCGCTCCGCCTGCTATACTGGTATCTGACCAGAGCACTTCTGCCGTTGCAGTGTCGATGAGTGCAACGTTTTTGAAGCCGCTCACGCCGGGGTTACTCACGACCCAGCCGAGGATTAGATTTTCCCTGGCTTCGTTGTAGCCATCTCCATCTGTATCAGTAATGGAAAATGCGAGGGTGGGCTGAGTCGTATCAAGGACAAATGTCCAGTTTAAGTAACGATCTTCTGATGCGATAGTGTCGGTACCGGTGGCATTGACCCAGTACTCACCATCGGCGAGGGGGGTGAGCGGTGTTAAGTTGCCACGTGCATAGTCGCCGACAATTGAAACACCAAGGGCTGTCGGAGCGATTGTGCCGCCGAGCGTCATGTTCACTGTGGAAGTGTCAATCTGTGACATGAAGACTGAGGCATATCCAGGTACGGTGTTGATGTAATCAACGGGCGATGGGTTTGAGAAACCAACGTCTTTTATGTTGATTACCGTCTGCTTTGGTATGGCTGGGTTGCCCGCCGCATCCACCGCGTTGACGGTCAGCGTAAGACCGTTCTCAAAGACGTCCCACAAGGCGTTAGCGGTGTACGTGTAGACTCCACTACCCTGGTTGGTGAGAGTAAGGTCATAGTTCCTTGTGCAACTCCCGTTTGTCAGGGTGGCGTTTGCCGTTCCCATCCCGCCGACTTCAGTAATGTAGCCGGTGATCTGGAAGTTCTTCTGCACGTTGGATGGGGTCGTGATGTTATCGATCACCGGAGCGACCTCATCTTTTGTGGTGAAGGTGCCGTTAAGGACGGCGAGATCACCAAGAAGGTTGACCGGGGGGAGGGATACGTCTCTGGCCGTAATAGCTTCAAGGCCTACTTCCATGCTGCTTCCATCATTTTTGAGTGATGTGAAGGTGACACTGAAGAGTGGTACATTGCCATTGTCCACACCTGATGCGGTGGCAAGGGTGAATGTCATCGGACTGGAGAGATCTGCCGGGGCTACACCACTGGCAATGATCGTGGTAGTTGCGACCGCATTGGCGACTGTCTCATCGTAATATACTTTGTAGGTCAATGTTCCCAATTTTGGGTCGAAATCATTGGTTAGGTTAAACATTAGTGTGCCATTCTCACCCTGCACCACGTTAGTGGCGTCAGATGCAGAGAGCACACCAATTCCTGCTGCAGTTGCGCCTGCCACACAGAGCAGAAGGGCAATGAGCACTGCATATAATCTCTTGTGTTGAATCATAATTATCTACACTCCATTTATAAACGATATTATCTCCTTGTTAATATAAGTATGCTTCCAATTGCAATGCCAATGGGGAACATGCTGAGCGGTGCCTGCGTAGGTGCGGACGTTTTACTTGTAGTTTCTGATGCTGTGGGATTTGCCTGGTTATCAGGCACTGTTGTTTGCACAGGCGTTTTAGCCGGTACTGCATTTGTTTCTGTTATCACCACAGGTTCTGTAACCGTTGTCGTTGGCATGGGGGTGGTCTCTGACGGTGCCGCAGTCCCGTCAGGGATCACCACATTTTCCCCGTCTCCATTTACAGGTGTGGGGATCGCACCTTTAAATTCCTCATTCGTGTACGGGATGGGGTCTCCTTTCACATTTGCAAGCTCCCGTACAAAGATTTCAATATCACCCACACCATTCGTGGAAATCGTGGCCACTGGTACATCACCGGTGTGTCCTTCAGTGGATATCCCGGCAATAAATGTCTGACCATCTCCATTCTGGATGTTTGACGCGATCATGAATCCTGACTCTCCCTTCACTGACTGTACACTAAGGTTGCCGCCATAGGAGACGACCACACTGATGGCTCCAAGACCGATGCTGTCATCGACACCTTTCACCATTAATGTCCCATTATCCAGTATCACCTCTGTGGCTCCTGCTCCTGCTACCAGACACAAAAGGGCTGTCAGCAGTGCAATGCTTCGGGGAAAAAAATTATGCATGAGAAGTTAACCTCACTGATAGTATTTATTGACGTTGCCAACGACTTTATGGAGGACTAATAGTGCGTCTGTAGAGTCGATTGTGTGACTGTTTCTGTTGAAAACATCCGGATAACTGTAAGTTGTAAATCCGTCTATGTTGCCCACCACATAGTGGAGTATGTACAACGCATCAGTTGAGTCGACAAGACCATCCTCGTATGCATCGCCCAGCACGTCACCGTTAAAAGTCATACCAATGTAGTTGGTACCGGAAGTAGTGTTGTAGACTACAAGCGTTGCGTTGGTGCCTGTATAGCTTCCTCCACCTCCATACGCAAATGTTCCATTGATAAAGTCATACTCGTCCTCACCAAGTACCCTGCCGTTCACTGTCACTACCGGGTCGTTGACGAGATACCGCATCTGGAACTCAAGCGCCACACCGAGTTCACCACCGTTACCCATCACTGAGATGTTGTAGGTGGTGTTCTCTATGGTCAGGGCGTTGAGTTGCTCCGGCGGGATCTGTGCCACACCGGCGATGCTGCCGGCGCCACCCTCAGAGAGGATAAGAACCGGGTCAGTCATAGTTGTGGGCATGGTTACATTGTATGTACTTGTCTCGCCGGCGGAAACTTCCACTGTCCCATGGATATTCGGGTAATCGGTCTTGTTAACGAGGAGTGTGTACGTGTCCTCAAGTAACCCGTCAAAGTCATGGGATGCGACATTGTTGACTGTCACTCCGTTGACAGTGATCGCATCGGCGATCACAGGGGTATAATCCTCGTCCTGTACAGAAATGGTGACAGTGCCTCTGCCGGTTACATCAAATGCATGTTCTCCATAAGCAACGTTGTCTTCATCATTGAGCGGAATTATGCGGACTGAGATGTTGAGTGTGCCATACTCGGCCGGGGTAAGCGTGAATCTGTACGAGTATGCGGTGTCCTTCACCCAGGCATCAGGCTCAATAAATACTGAGTCCTGGTTTACATTTACCGTGCTGTTGAGCACCTCGTAGGAGACTGCCACACCATCCTCATATATGATGGACGAGTTGTCAAAGGAGAAGCCTTCAATGGGCACCTCGATCATCGGTGAGAAGACATCTTCGTCAGATGTCACACCAATGGTGACATCCGCCGACTCGTTCTCTACCATCGGTGAGGGTGAGGCGCTGAATGTAAGATGGTATCCTGCGTCCTCCACCTGCATAATCTCGCTAAGGATGCCGATGTTGCGGTTGATCTGTGCAATGTTTGCGTTCCCGTCTTCTTCACCCTCCATCTGGATGACATGACTGTGCCGGATGGTGCTGTCAATCTCGTTGAGTGGTGCCCACTGGTTGTTCTCCACTGAGAGGACTATCGGTCCGTCGCCGGCGGTCAGGTCTGCCCGCACGTCATGTGATTTGACAGTGCTCCAGCCGTCACCAAAGATATCGCGTGTTTCGGTACCGTCTGCCATCATGACCTCCATCTGTGCGGATGTGAGTTCATACACTTCACGTGGATTAGTGCCGCTAAGGGTGAATGTGTGAACGAGCGTATCGTCAATGTAAACATCCATCGTTCCGGTGGCTACCACAGATCCCTGGCAGGTGATGAGGGCATCAATGGCGGCCTGCGTTGCCCAGGTATAACCCCAGCTGCCGCTGCTCTCGTAGGTGTCAACCAGCCATCCGACACCGTCAGTGATAGTTTCATTATCGTTTGCCACGCCCGTGGCGTTTAAGGCAAGGAGGGCATATGCTGTACTCTCACTGGTTCTGCCTTTATTGTACCAGCCATAGCGGATACCTGCTGTCCATGAACCGTCTGACTGCTGGCTGCCAATGAGGTAAACCGCTGCGCGACTCTTTGCCTCAGTGATATCCGCTTCAGTCACATCTGCGGAAGTGAGACCGAAGGATTCCAGACCCCAGAGGCTGAGTGCCGTTGCCATGGCCTTATCATCGCCGGTTGAGAATGAGCCGTCCCACAGTTGGTTGCCGAGAACGTACTTTGTCGCATTGCGCATGTTATCCTCCATATAACCCTGATACGGCTCCTGCACATCAGCGGTCTGGTTGATCATGTCGTGAATGAGCATAATGAAGGGCGTATTTGATTCTGCTGTCCATGCATGGCAGACAGGAGCCCTCCATGACCATGTTCCTGATGAGGGATCGTCGGGGTTAGCGTGGAACCACTCGATGAGCCTGTCAAAGTTCACTGTTCCGGAATCGACCGTAGAGCCATTGGATATTTTGCCTTCAAGCAGTCGCCGGAGGTCTTCATCTGTACGGTTGATCCTGGCAAGAGTATAACCTGCATATGAGCTTGAAGACGATTCTGAGTCACCGTGGCCCCAGAGGCTCCAGCCACCATCAGAGTGCTGTCCGCGTTGTCCGCCTTCCACCAGCCGGTCAATACCTCTTGAAACCGAATCGTTGGCACGGTCACGGATGTCAGCGAAATCTGAGGGTTTGTCGTCACGTCCGAGATAGTAGTTCTTTACGTTGAGAGCGGCGAGCATTTTTGATGTTATCTGTTCCACGCATCCGTACGGGTACCTCACCAGATACCCAAGTCCTGAGAGGGTTCGTCCCTGTGATCCTGACTGTGCCACGAGTTTGGTGACATTCCTGTGGGTGTTGTTGGTGTGGAGCGTGTTGTAGGTCATCGTCGCTTCAGTGCTGCTGGCAGTCGATACCCGTGAGGAGTTGACTGACTTCACCTGAATTGAAGGGACGAAGATTGTTATGTCTTTTCCATGGGTTGAGTCGCTTTTGTTGTGAGCCGAGACCGTAAAGTTGAATTCATCTGCAAGGAGTGTACCCGGTTCTGAGGCTTTCATCCAGACGGAAACAAAATTCCAATTGGAATTATAGAGATAACGAGTCTGGGTATTCCCTCTGTAAACTGTGACGCAATCAGGGGCATCAATGGTCAGATTGACTCTGCCTGCCTGGTTGGCGGTTACATAGGCCCCCATGTAGAACCAGTTGTTCACCTGTGCACGGTTGTAGCCGTAGACAATGTCATTGGTGTAATTGAGTTCATAGCCGATTACCCTCAACACCTTTTCATCTGTGGGTCTGCCCCGGATGATATCCTCTGAGGTTACGGTAATGTTGACCAGGTGCCGTCCATCTGCTGTGGGTGTCCACGCGATGGTGCGTGTAAATGTGTCACCTGGTCCAAGTTCGACATCGTTGTACGTCTTATTATATACCAGATCACCATTCCTGACAATCGTTACATTGATGTCGAGCGGTGAGGTGTCGTAGCTGCGCCGGTTTGTGACGGTCGCACGCAGTGTCGTCTCCTCGTCGACAGGGACTGTCCTGCCGGGGACACCGATACGTGCATCGATAATATTTGCGATCTGAGTAGTTATGGTGGCGTTCGTGATTCCGTCCACCGGGATATCTTCACCTGAGGTTGAATTGAGGAATCCGTAGTTGTTAACAGATACTGCGACCGGAGAGGTCTGCCCGTTGTCATTGACTGCGGTGAAATTGAGGTAACAGAGCACTGCACTCCCGCTAATCCCATCAAGGGTAGCATTCAGGCCGGCAATACGCACACGGGCACTCTGTATGTTCTTTTCCATTGTGTCAATTGCAGGACCCCGAGTTACATCTGAAAGGGTAATTAACACCGGGTTCCATGTGACATCGATATCATAGCTTCCAAGTTGTTCCACATCTTCTGCCCACACTGCAAGTTGTACACTCTCTCCCTTCCCGAGATCGGTATGTGAGGGATTGACTGAAAGCGTTGCTGCCGAAACGGCACCGCAGATCAGTACAAAGCAGAGGAGGGCTGTAATACATAATTTCATATTTTTCATCTTAACCACTCCAAAAAATTAACGGATTCTAAAGTAATCATCCCTCAGACCCGCATTGTATTGAGCGATGAACATTCCATCGCCCACATCCACTACGCTGTTTCGCGTGACGTCCGTCTGGAGAAGACGGGTGCCACTCGTGGGTTTGCCGGTGTCAAGGCCGACCATCCATCTGAGCACCTTGAGGGTATCAGCCTGATTGACAGTACCGTCATCGTTTGCATCACCGTAGAGCATCAGTGTCGCACTGCCATCAGTGACATCGACCGGGATTACGAACCCGTTTATGTCCCACAACTGTGCTAAAAGATCAAGGTCAGTTGTGTCACCACTCGAACCGATCACATCCACCTGAAGAGTGGCTACGGTAACATCACCGCTTACACCACTCGTCTGGGCGCCGTTGAAGATCGCAGAACCCGCCTGGAGGTTTTTGGCAGTGAGGGCAATGTCCCCTGCTACTACGTTTGTGACATTAATCACAGACGCATTGTAGGTGAATGTCATCTGATAGGCCGCGAGGTCCTCGACACCTTTCACGATGACTGGTATTTCAATACGTGTGCCGGGGATGTACACTTCATCCTGTGGCATCTCAATGGTGGTTTCTGCCTGGGCGTAGGAGACAATCTCTTTCACATCTTCATTGTTTGTGTATGAGGTCTCGTAGTCGGTCAGGTGGTCTGGGTTGACCTCGGCAGTAACCACATAGGTACCGGGGACAAGGGTTGCATTTCTCCACACAAGTGTGGATTCCCCTGGATTTAGCCCTGGGATGGCGATGCCTGTCTCTGCAGGGGTGCCTGTGATATCATAATTGAGCGTGGTTGCCACACTTGCCACCTCACCTGCATTTCTGATCTTCACCCCTATCGGGGTTTCAACGAACTGAGTGGTCCGTGCCGGGGCAAGAATCTCTGTCACGAGATCAGGAGCCGTAATCCTGAGATTATGGTTAATCTCGTTGTTGTCGTACCGAAGTTCTACAACGCGACGCGTCTCGGGGTTGACTGTCACTTTAATTGTGGTATCCTGCGGAAGAGAGGTTGTCTCAGGATCAATATCCCAGCTGGAGGCAGACTCCTCGATGCTGACTGTGAGTATCTCGGACTTTTCTCCCATTGTAATGTCCCAGTCAAACTCTGTCGTCTCCGTGTGGCTGCCTACCTCTGCAATTACCTGCACAGAGGTGCCGCTGTATATGAAGTCAGCTGTTCCGATATTGGTTACGTAAAGTGTAACTCCTTCAACCCGGATGATATTGTCGCGGTTGATCTTGACTATGTTCGGCGCATCCACACTCGGTGTGAAGTCGGGCAATGCCCCTGCGGCAGGCATAAAGGAACTCCAACCAGCGGCGACTATGTGGTCATCGTGTACACAAATAACCCCATAGTTTACACTCGCATAGGTGCCGAGTGCAAGGCGATAGTCCTGCTGGGCATGTGTGGGTGCAACAAAGGTCAGAATTACCTGACCGGAACTGTCGGTGTAGCCCGTGTGCACCTCGCTGTATGGATCGGGATAGTAACCCAGATAAGTCCAGACATTTTCATACCGTGGGTCTTCGTATGCCTGTGAGCCAAGCCAGTCCCACCAATTTGCTGCCGCGCCAACTCCGAAGAGAACCTTGGCGTTAGAGACCGGATCGCCATTATGGTCTGTGAGGGTGAAAGTGACCGGTACGGATTCGCCCTCCAGCACGTTCGCGCCGATCTCGTACGTCAGGTTGTAGGATGTGTCGGTGAAGGAAGTGGAATAACCAGAGAGACGTCCGGTAGTGGGATTAAGCAGGTCATACTGTGCCTTGTAATCGCCCGTACCTGGGATGGTCACTGTCTCAGTGTGGGTACCATCGAACTCAACTGTGGCGGCATCCCATGTGCCGAGTGAATTCCAGTCCGCGATCTGGTCGAAGGCAAACATTGCCCGCTCTTTGATAGCCTCATTATTGGGCCCGTAACTTGCGATTCGTATATCCCGTGTCGCATTGTCAGCTGTAACCGAGATGCTGCGGGTTGCAGTGTCCGGACGGATCCATGAGTGGTATTGCGGTGTTTGCGGTGCGATTGTGATCAGATCTGCACTGATTCTGCTGTACAGCGCTGGTGAGAGTGGCCCGCCACGAGAATATATGTTACCCCAGACATCCTGGCCACCGGTCAGTGCCAGGTACTCATAGGCAGACTCTGCATCACCCGGGGTGAGTGTAAAGTTGCATGCACCGTTTGCACCTGTAGTCGCGGTCTGAACACCGTCTTTGGTGTAGAGATATACTGTTTTGCCTGCCTGCGCTTCTCCATACCAGATGTTTGTACTCTCATCACAGGAGTAGTTGTACACGGTAAATTCTACTGTTGCCTCATCTGAGGGAATAGTTGTATAATTTGTCTGGTCCCACGTTGCAGACCAGTCTGATGAGGTTTGGTAGATTATTGTAGCTTCATCCGGCAACCAGTGAGTACTTCCCGTGGTGCGGTGTGACATCCATGATGTCATCTTACCGTATACGAGAGTACCAAGCTCGTAGTCATAGGTGAGAGGAGTACTGAAGTAGACCATTGCAAGGTAGCTATCCACCGGCATGTTGAGGTTGTACACCCCGATACCGTTGGTGATCTGGAAGGTCTCCTCTGTTCTGTTGACATCCATCCCTGCAATTCTGTTCTCAAGGTCTGCAAGCGTGGAAACGTCACCACCAAGGATAGCAGTGCGTGATGCATCACTGAGGCTGTTGATTTCGGTCTCTGAAAAGGTAATTACCATCGCGGTAGCAGTGGTGCTTCCCGTTTTTTGCCCCGCAAATCCATGTCCGGCGGTAAGGGTGGTACTGATATCGATTGATGAGCCCGGTGGACAGATGGCCCGCACCGGAGATGGCCAGAGTTCGTAATATTCGCACGTATCTCCAATCCAGAGATAACCAACACGTTCCTCGTCAAGGTCAATATTGTACTCACTATTATTTACAATGCCGGAGATGGTACTGAGGTTCAGATCCACTCCCACTACGCCGGCAGTGGGGGTGTGGGTTGCGTTGTAGATGGTTGTAGTGTAATTTTGGATCTTTAGATTCACTGCCTGTGTGTACGGCGTGCCATCAGGATTGAGTAAGGGGTACTTGATGAGAACCGTACTCTCTGGTGCGGCGGTGTAGCCGTTATAGCGGTAGATGAATCCATCCGGCGGAGGTGATGGTGGTGACGGCGTATCCCTCTTGTACACAGATTGCTCAATTGTGTGATCACGCCATGTGATCCGCAGTTTCAGAGTACCTATGGAATAACCGGAGATGTCAAGGACAGCTGAGGCATTGCCGGTCGATCCAGTGAGTACAGACTCGTTCACATAGACTGGTGTCCCGGAATCGTTCCGGACGGAGAACTTGACGGTTTCGCCCACCACAGGTGCACTACCTGTGACATTCCATGCTACTGCCATTACGGGCATTTCATTACTGTAGATGTAGGAACTGTAGTCTTCTGAAAATATGCCCCCAAAGAGTTCACGGATGATGCCGTCACCGATTGGGTTGTTTCCAAGACCGCCTGTTGTGTTGACTGCCTCGTAGGCGTTCACCCTTCCGGCGCCGTAGACGTTGTTCTTCTGCATTGTATCAAGGACGTTGCCTTCCGTATCAAAGTGAATCGCAGAGGACATGAGTGCGTCTTTCACCTCTGCAGAAGAGAGGCTGCTGTTGCCGGCAAGCATCAGTGCTGCGGTCCCTGCTACTGCAGGGGCAGACATAGAAGTGCCGTCCATGATAGCGTAGCCACCAGGATACGCAGAAATTATCCCCACACCAGGGGCCATAACATCTGGTTTGATATATGGATCAGAGGCTTTCACCGGTCCCATGCTGCTGAACGATGCCCGGTAGTCCATCATATAATCTGTGGCACCTACCGTGATGCCATACTCTGCTGTTCCCGGTGACCCGATAGTACCGTGGCCATACTCACCACTGTTCCCGGCGGAGACGATGACCGTCGTGCCAAGGTTCATCAGGTTGTTAACTGCCAGATCCTGCACTGTCTGACCATTTGACTGGTAACAGACTGCAATGCGGATTTTCGTGATATCTATAGCATTCTCACCGATGTTTGTCAGGGTTGCCTTCCAGTACCCGTTCCATGCACCTGCATTGTCTGTGTATGGTGCCTTGAAGTAGTATATCCCGGATGGCTGGTCAAATCCAAGCCAGTCAATGGGACTACCTGTAGCAGAATTGCCACTTGCATCAGTCACGGTGAAAGTAAGATTGCCTCCGCCGTTCTCAATTTCCTCGATGATTAACGGGTCTGAGGCATAGACTGCACCGACAATAAACTGAGGTTCCCATATGGTATCATATGACGCCGCTGCTTCGATTGAGACGTTGACTGAGGAGTCTGCATCAAGTGTTCCAACGGTCCTTGTTGTGGTGAAATCGTCATACCACGGGCCAAAGAATGCCCCGAGACTCATGGAGATTATGTCTGCTCCGTTCTCGGCAGACCACTCTGCCCCCGCAATAATGTCGGAGAAAGAGCCGCTGCCTTGTGAATTCATCACCTTTGCTCCCATAAGATTAGCGCCGGGAGCAACGCCGAGCACCACATCAATGATATCATTATTGTTGTTAGTTGTCTGGACAACCCCACCTGCGGCAGTGCCGGCACAGTGAGTGCCGTGCCCGTTGTCATCGTACGGGGTGGCATTCTGGCCGTTGACAAAGTCAGCCCAGGCCACAATCCGGTTTCCAAAGGCGGGATGACCACCATCGATACCAGTATCGACTATAGAAATATTGATACCAGTACCCAGGTTGCCTGTTTCCCAGACGGACGGAGCTTCGATAAAATCCGCACTCCAGACCACACCGCCTTGTTCCCCTGACTCACTGATGTACTGGGGGTCAACTTCATTCATGACCTCTACCGCCGGATCAGTGATGGTCGCGGTATAGTCATACTCAATGTGGTCGACTCCGGGTAGTGCCGCAAGTCTGCCCAGGTCTGCCCGGTCAGCCTCCACACGGATGGCGTTTACCAGCCAGTAGGACTGTGCCGTCTCTGCGGCCTTCGGATCGATTGCCGCGAGAGCATTCATCACCTGTGCCTGCTGCGATTTCACCGCAGTCTTCATTGCCTGTAGTGACATCTTGCCTGCAGGCTGGTCACTCATGACCAGAAAAACAGGAATCCGTTCTCCCACATCTGTATTGAGTGGGTTATCAATTGCAAATCTGTCTGTGCCGTCTCTCTCAAATTGCGCTGCGGATGCGCAGGCAACAAGAAGGATGAGCACGAATGACAAAATTACAAACTTTTGTTTATAATCTAAATTCATGTCTATTCACCTCTCATAAAATATTCGTATATCTAATTTTATCTTATATATTTTTATGCGAACAGAGTGAGCAGACCTGTAGGTCCATGGTGAAATATACAGGTATACTGATATAGTGGTGAGCAGTATGATATGGATCTATGACAAAGATCTTATGCAAAAAAGTAGACAGATTTATGGACTAATAGTGATTTTTGCAGATGGTGGGCACTAAAAAATTACAAACTTCAATATATTCAGCAGGTTCTTACCGACAGCAATATCAGTGAATATGGATAAAAATACACATAAGGTAATTTTATGACAAAAATACTGTACAGATTTTTTATCTTTATTATAGCCCTGATTATTCTTGCAGGAGGGGCACAGGCACTCACGATAACCGCGAGCCCTGAGCACATCATGGAAGGCGATGAGATTACGGTTAATATCCAGGGACTCCAAGACGGAAGTTCATTTACTATACATATAGGTGCAGAAATTGATCTTGAAGGTGTTCAGGAATTTTCATTCTCATCCAATAATCTGAATGTGCCGTTCTCATTATCGGATACAACGATTACAGTTCAGGCAGAGCCGGTTATCAGGACAAAGTTCAGCTATACTTCACATGACGGAGGTCCGATAACAAGTGTGGAGTTCGGAACAGACGATCATCCGGTTAGAAATGGAATTGTCAGTCATGAGAGGAGTTTTGGCTCTATTAGTAGTGGTTCTGTCCTTTCACTTATTGAAATCACAGGGAAGGCTCTGCCTGATGAGAGTTTGGTTTCAGTCTCAATGGAACTGAACGGAGTGAAAACAGGGACAGATGATTCGTCAATTTCATACTCTATAACCGGCATGAGTCAGGGAACTGCTAATATTAGGGTCTATGTTGATGGAAGTGAGGCACTCAATGAGGACATTCTGGTGGGTGTGGCACCAACATCAGTCCCACCGACATCATCCCCATCAGGTGGTAATAGTGGCAGTTCTGCAGATCCCTCTGTCACACCTGCACAGGATGAATCCCTGACATTCCAGTCAATGGATAAGGTTGCAACACTTACAGCAATGAACGATACTCTTCAGGGTGCCGAATCCGATGATATTATCATAATTAAGACTTCTCCACTAAAAGTACCGGACGAGTGGGAGTGTCTTGCCGGTGCATATATAATATCTCCGGCATCACTCAGATTCAGTGGACCTGCGGAATTCTTAGTAAAGGGTAATAGTGACTTAGAGACATACTCCCCATTTATTGCCGGATTTGCAGATGGTACCTGGACGATTATCCCCAGTAAAATTATGGATAAATCAGTTGTTTCAAAGATATCAGAGGCAGGGACATATGCACTCATGGCCCTTAAAAAGACAGATGGCGTCACAGTTACAGAGGCACCTGTGGGAACTATAACACAACAGACAACAGATCCATCGTCAACAACGTCAGCAATAGCAGAGACAACAGAGGCGACAGCACCTGCCACCCAATCCGGTCTCCCGGCAATACTAAGTATATGCGGTGTTTTTATTGCATTTGTAATTGGAACCAGCTATAAAAAAGAATAAAACAGATACAGAGTAGAACAGACACAGAAACAGAGATAGAAACAGAAACAAAACCTGCCTGACCATAAAACCCAGGCAGGGAAAAACAATTTTTTGGTGTTTATAATTGACTGATGACAACAACTACGACAGACTGATTCTTGCATATTCTTCCGGCAACTTTTGTCTGGATTTGAAAATTGTGCTGATCTGGCTAACCGCCGCTATTGCCTGTATATACGTTCCTTTTCTGAACGACTCCTTTCTGCGGGTAGTGTTCGCCCTGCCTGTTGTTCTTTTCATACCCGGATATGCTCTGATTGCGGCGTTATTTCCGGGAAATAGCGACATTGACGGTATTGAACGTGTGGCACTCTCATTTGGCCTTTCAATAGCGGTTGTGCCCTTAATAGGCCTTGCACTGAACTATACACCGTGGGGCATCCGTCTGGATCCGATTGTAATCTCGCTGATAATATTCACAGTCGCAATGGTTCTTGTCGCACAATACAGGCGTTCTCTCCTGCCGGCAGAAGAACAGTTTGTCATTCCCTACAGGGAGATGTTTGAGGAGGCAAAAAGTGAACTCTTCAGTGAAAACCAGTCACGCCTTGACCGATGGCTCAGTATAATTCTCGTAATTTCCATTATTGCGGCAGTGGCAACAACAATATTTGTAATTGTAGTGCCAAAAGAGGGAGAAAAGTTTACTGAATTTTATATCCTTGGTGAAAAGGGCATGGCCGCTGACTACCCCACACGTTTTCATGCAGGCGAGGAACAATGCCTGATTATTGGTGTGGGTAATCATGAATACCAGGATGTTACATATACGATTGAAACCCTGCTTCTGGATCAGACATTTGACGAGATGACAAACACATCCACGATAAACCGTATGGAACATCTGGATACTTTTACAATAACAGTCGCACACAACGAGACGGTAGAAGAACCATATATATTCACTGTGAACAACCCTGAATTCAACAGGCTTGAGTTCCTGTTATATGACGGTGATGCTCCGGCAGATTCTGTCTGGAATGATGAGAGAATAAATGCAAGTTACCGTGATCTCCATCTCTGGATAAATGTCCGGCCAAAAACAGGGCCCTGAGGGTTTATTTGATATTTTGCCTCTTTTATGGTCGAAAACCAATATAAATTGCGTTTCGCGATTCACACCACCCTTCAGGGGAAGGACGTTGTTCGAGAAAGTTTCTTCGAAAACTTTCATTTACATTAAGCTCCATTCCAAAAATGAATGGAACTCATGATGGATCTTTGATTCAGCATGAGTTCAAAAAGTGACGTTCGTAACTATAATTTTTGAAATTGCAATTGTTTGATAACTTTTAACTGCACTCCACAATAACCAGTTCAACTTTCTTTTTGGCATTATCAACAACAACCGACTGGAGGTTGTATCTCTTTTGCATACCCTTTGTGAGGATACAGAGAACCAGGCTGCATACAGGGCATGGTGCAAGGGTACAGCATTTTGGAGACTCTTCCCTCACTGCCATACACCCCTGAAAAAGTGCGTACCCGGTTAGTTCAGCAACAATGCTCTCCCCGGACCTGGATACTGAAGCAGATGTACAGACCTCAAGTGAATCACAGAGCACGTCCTGTATTGCCTCAAACAATGCTCCTTCCTCACCCGGAATCATAAATGAAAAATCTTTCTCAAGCATCCTGAGAAGATATGCCCCTGCCGGAATTGAGAGCAGACCTTTCTCATTGCTGCCTGTATAATATGTGATATCCTCTAAAATTTCTGTAGGGAGGTCATCAGGGGAGACCGGATTGAACTGTGCCACGCCGGCTGGCGAATAATTTTCTGCAGGAATTGTACATGCATTTCCTAAAATTCCCAGATCAGCACATACACGGGAATGGTTGACCATACTGGCAACAGAGAGGAGAGGCACCATTTTCCGGTTAACTCCCTCATCCTGTGAAAATGTCAGGGTAAATATACCTGCAAAAAAACAGGCACATGCAGCAATAACCAGTGTAGCACTTGTAATGTCTCCCCTGTTTGTAATCAGCATAATTACCATCAGCACTACAGCAAGGGCTATAAGTACAAGGGCTGAAAATGGGTACCCGTTAAACCGGTTTTTCATAATTCAGTTTCCTCCATAGTTTAAATACCTCCATAATTCACGCTTTTCCATAGTTTAGATCCCTCTATATTTCCTTTTCATCTTATATTCTGTAATAATTATCAGTACAGCAGCGATACCGGCCCCGGCTACAAGTATAATCAGCGGCATTGTTACATGTCTCAGATATATGATACCTGCAGCAGTTGCCAGTAAAACGGGTATGAATACTAACAAAAAGACTGCAGTGTCCTTTTTATCCGGTGCTGCAATAAGCTGCAAAACAAGGTTCACCAGCACAATCTGGATAACAACTGCTGCTGCAATCTCTACCTGTCCGGCAGCAACAACAAGAAGTTCTCCTGCTGAGATAACATAGAGACCATGCTCCTGCCTGTTTTTCGTACCAAGCCAGAGGAATCCAAACACCCCGCAAAGCACCAGCACCAGAAAAACAAACAGGATATCTGATCCCCTGACTGCAAAAAGAGAGACTATAATGATGACTGCGACAGACACAAAATCTAGAGCACCTGGAGAACCTGCAAGACCTGTGACATTTATAGAATCTGTACCAGTAGCACTCACAGAGCCTGTGACATCCCCAGTATCTGTAACACCTGTGGAATCATCATAAGCAGCATTAGTAGCATCTGTGGCACTTACAGAACCCGTGGCATCTCGAACATGATCTTTCACGGGATCACCTCTACCCTGTCAAAAAGGCAATGTGAGAGTTTTTTATCTGTTTCTGTGTTGTATACCTCTTCTGGAATATAAATGGAAGATTTCATCTTCATTGTTCCGGTTACCTTTGCGACAGCCCGGAGGTGACTGACATCACTGACAGCAAGACTGAATACTGCAAGAGAACTGCTCTGCACACCATGAAATGCCCTTCTTAACTGTCTTTCAAAGAACAACTGCCTGTTATTTTCGGCAAATGAATCGCTTATCACTTTAAGGTGTTCTGTGAATCTGCCGTATTCTATCCCGTTATTTTCGGTTATACTGCCACCAGTTCCACCATTCTCCCAGTCTCTGAGTGCATTACTCACTCTGTCCTTCCTGCCAGTGCGATAGAGGTGAAAAGTACGGTTTTCAGGCCGGATCATGTTTAGCACTTCAGTAATCTCATCCGGGGTATTGTAAAACGTGATATCGCCAATGAAATTCCCGCCTGAAATAAAAAAAACCGTGAATTTTGTTTTGCTGGTAAATTCCTTTGCAAGCAGACTGCCAATACCTTCCTTTAACTTTTCAAAAGCCGGTTTAGGATACGGTAATGAAGCGTCAGGCAGATCCACAACATAGAGGAAATCGTTCTCTTCAAGTCCCATATACTCTTTTACATAGAGTTTGTTGTATTTTGCCGAGAGTTTCCAGTCAATATCACGTAACGTATCCCCATCAGCATACTCACGGAAAGCCCTGATATCCATGCTTTTTATCGGCGTTATTTTTTCTATATTTACACCTTCAGTAGCCGTATGATATTCCTGATTAAATCTTAGTGATGGATACACAACCACGTGACCGTCTTTTTGTTGTTTGTTGATGACAATTTCTGACCTGAAAAACCGGTCTTTTGCAGACATTGTAATGCCGGTAAAGATAATGGTACCCACAGCCAGACTTCTGAAGTTGTATCTCAGTCTGCATTTATGAGTACTATCCAAAAACGGCATGACACTCTTTCCTGACACAAGGAAAGTACCTGCCGGCAGATTGTCGGCAAACGTGAGTGAAAGATCGGGTATATTTTTGCATGTAACCAGAGTTTCTGCCTCCACAATTGTTCCCTGCCGTACAAAACGCTTGCCGGGATTTCGTGTGACCTGTACTGCAGAAGCGGCATTATTTACACCACTCAGGAAAAATACGGCACGGTATGTGAGAAACAGGGTCAGTCCCGCCGCTGCAATCAGGGATGGGATGTCATCAAAGATAAATGAAAAAAAAGTGAGCAGGGTTACCAGAGCCAGGAACCACTGTGTGCATCTTGTTGACTGCATCCGGTCACGGCACCCCGATACTCTCAAGGATCTCTTCTACCACCTGTTTTGTGGTAATCCCGTTGATTTCTGCTTCACGGTTTAAGATAAGTCTGTGCTGGAGT
>DAOVRB010000029.1 GCA_030628325.1 Methanomicrobiaceae archaeon
ATCCACCATCATTCGGAGACTGGGGACTCAATATAACTGCCACCTGGGATGACCATCCCTCAAAGACTCCTCCGGGGAACTGGATTCCTCCGGCTAAATCAACTACTGTCGAATCATCAGCCCCGCCTTACAGGCTTCATTACAACTACGATCTGGACTCAATATATGTAGCCGGAGATCATGGTTACCCTATAATACAACTCCCAAAATCATTGAGTATTTACGGTGGATCAGACATTTTCAGGCCGGATGTCTGGAACTATAGAAAAACAGTTCTTTTTGCCTATATGGAAGAAAATACAAGCGGATATTCGGAAATGTTTAATGTCCCATATCAGATCTGGCGTATTAAATGCAATCTGACACCCGGCAGCCAGCCTCAATATGCATATCTTAAGTGGGTACTTGTGAATGCTGATTCAGGCACAATAATCACCGGAGGTGAAATCAGGCATAGTGGTGAATATATGCAATCTGTTGAAATTTCAGGTGATAATATGTACCTGTTGATCAGCACTGAATATACAGAAAAATTCACAATGCTCTTTGAAACACCTGAAGTTTATTACCTTAACACTCATATTAAGCAGGAGATGAACAATCTAATCTGGTTTTTAAATTCAATGCATGGATCTTAATTTAAGGGCAAAACTCATGAATTGTAATACAAATATGTAATAAAATAATACATATTCGCATTTTTTGTGCTTTCTGACAATCTGATCTGGTAGTATCAACCTGATCAAAACGCGCATATTAACCTGACAGGAGAATGATAACTATTTTTCTTCACTGTTGACAACGAGTTAGAAAAATGCATCACAAGAAACAAAAATATGGGTGATTTGCCGGGTTTTTGTTGGAAAAATAAAACAGCCACTGCCATAATAGATGGCCAACCATTTCATGAATTTGAGAATCAGATTTCTGAACCAGAAATATTTGCCTTTTGTAAGATAATGTCTGGATAAAGTAATCATAACCTGATAAGCCATACTTTATGGATGACTAAACAGTAGTAAACAGCCAGTGTATTCCCATGAGCCGCAAGGAGGAGACGGGCATAATGTATGATACATGCATAACGCTTCACTTTATGCATGTATCATAAGAACATAACAAGTTCCTCTCAGGCAATTGCTTTTTTGAGTTCAGTATTCAGGCGGTCAACGATTAGATCGAGATAAGATGTTTTTGCCCGCATATCAGATAGTGCCCCCCTCATTTCGATGGAAATTTTATCAGGATCCACCTGATCCAGACGATAACCGGCTATGTATAACATATTGCACGCAGAATCTATGGCACTGTTTGTCAGCACAATCTCATGATCCCAAGTATCAAAATCGTAAATGTTCGCAGCAATTTTAGCATTATTATAATGTTCAATCACATCTGCAATGTCCATTCCAGCTGATATAAAATCCAGGTAACCCTGTCCCATCACCTTCATTGCATAGACTCTCTGCATCTGTTCCTCATCAGAAATCTCTATTGAATTTAAAATATCCATTACTAAATTCATATTAGTCTGACAACCGGTTAATTTTGCTTTTATGCTGCCAGGATGATCATTATTCCAGTCAATATCAGACAGGCTTTCTTTTACTGAAATCATCAATGTCGAGGCGGTTTTTATACTTTCATCACCATCTGTAGAAAAACAGCCGGAAAATGTAGTTAACGCGACCAATATTAACATGCAGGCAAGTACTGCTCCATATTTTTTAATATTCATCAGAAAATCTCCCGGGATGTACTAAAAATGAATGATATTTACGCTTATTTAAACTGTTGTTGTACAATCCCTCTGAAAACAGGCATGAAAAACCCTCCAGACTTTAATAGCGGATTTTGTACTGAATTGTAATACATCATTTATTCTTCAGATTCCTTCTTCGTACTCTCACATATTCAACTTCATTTAGGAACAAAATTGAAAATATTGTAATATCCGGGATAGATTTCCCGGAAGTAAAGAGAAAAAATATCTCAGACTCCTCTTCAGACAGCTAACCTATTGATATTACGGGTTTTATCAGACAATCCACAAAATTAAAACAATTCACTAAACAGATCAGACTTTCTCAATAGTAATGCGAATTTTATCACCGCTTTTAAACCCATGTCCTTTTGGGACATCAATATTATACCATAACCCATATGGATTTTGGGAACTTGCCTCAACATTGTCCTGATTTGTACTCTGGTTCATTAAACAGTCTTTTTCTGCATTAATATTGGCAATAAATTCAATGTCAGAAACAAATTCAATGATCTTCTTATCCATGAAAAGTTAGATTCTTCTGCTTTGATATTAGTTTTGGTTTAACAATTGCCATAGAAGAAAAACAGACACAATACAATGATTACGTCAACTCAGAAACAGGAGAAAATAAAGGGAAAATCCCTTAGACTGCTCTTGGAAGAACTCTCCAAGTAGTACTATTTGAATAACTCCACCGCGAGATATCCAGTTCATCACAGATATCTGCCAGAATTGCAAGATTTGTACCTACTTCCTTGGGGGAGAGCCCAAGGTCTTTTGCAATATACTTTGACTTAAAGTAACATTTCCCTATTTTTAAGCCCGAATTCAGGTACGAAAGTATTTTTCCCTGTGTCGAAGTATATTTATCTTTAATAAAACTTTTACGGGTCATTAAACCCCTCCTATGTATTAATTTTCAATTGTAACTAACAACTATTTAAATGTTGTGTATCTATACATGATTTTTTTGCAAAAAACTATAAATTGATGCCAAAATCATGACTTTTTTTGCATAAATACTGAGTTATAACAACATAGCGCAGATCAATACTTGTGAAAAAAATATAGTTGAAACATATTTTACATCCCACGTATATTTACAAGTCAGGAATCCAGTGGATACTCCCCGATTTTTTTCACAAGGCATTTAACTACAGTATCCCTCATTCCTTCCACAAATTTTATGCTGCCCACAACCAGATGTCCGCCGCCGTTCACACCGCCACCGACAATCTCTTCGCGCAGTTCTCTCACCATTTCTGGAATATTCATAAGGACACCACGTGACCGGATAACAGCAAAGTCCGGACCGATACCAAGTGTTACAACCGGTTCACCTTCATGGCTACGGCACTGTCGGTCATGCACTTCGCCTGAAGTCTTACCTGGTGGCGGGAATGTAAAGCGGTGGGCATACATCTCAACATCAAGCGTAAAGAGGTGCGCACCATTTTTGAGGATCTTCTCACTAACATGTGGCATGGAGGCCTCCAGTTGCGCTGCAATCGCAAGGTTTGCCTCTTCCACAAGCAGAGCTACCAGTTTTTTGTGCCGTTCGTGGTTATTGTTCACATCAAGGATATCTTTTACAATCTCCCTGCCGTCATTGAACCTGAGCCAGAACTGCTCATAATCCAGTGCAAGTGCGATATTCTTACAATCATCTTCTGAATAATCATCACTAACAAGATCAAGATAAAGCTGCCTTTCAGGTGCCTCACTCCTGTCACCCACTGCCGCAACAGCAGGGAAATGCCTGACAACAGCCTCAACAGCAGGAGAGATCATTCGTGCAAGTTCCGCACCCAGCATACCTGCAGTAACCCCAAAGTCACCACCCACATGATATGGATTTACATGAGCCTTCAGATACCTGTCAGTGCTCTCGTCAGGATGATGGTGATCTACGACAACAATCGGGATATCATAGACCTGTGCCAGGCGATATGATGCCTCATCCTCTTCAGTTGAACCATTATCCATCATTAAAATGAGTGGCAGTTTCTGTCCGAAACGGACATTGTCCTTGAGTGCAAAGTCCAGATCACGGGTTACATCTTCAATCTCATAAAACGGCGCTTTTGAAGGTGCCCTTTTAAACAGGTGAGAATCAGTATCGGGATCCCCGCCATTCTCCCGGATCAGTTCCACAATTGCACGTTCAACAGCAACAGCTGCCGAGATTCCGTCCGCATCGGCATGGTGCCTGATAATAATCGGCTGAGCAGTGAATATTGCTTTCCTGACTATTTGCGCAACCTTCTGCATCTCAGGCTTAAGTTTTTCAAGCACTTCACTCTCAACAAGGAATGGCAGGTCTTTGGGTTTCGCACGCTCCTCAAGAGCATCGTTAATACGAACCTTTACCTCAAGCATTTCATCTTCAGTTAATACCCTCATGGAACCAACTTCTATCTGAAGCTGGCCGTTTCTTTTCATTACCTCGCCGGATACACTGACCATATCTCCAAGTTCCACCTCGGGATATGCACGTTTTCCTGCCTCAATAAATGCCGCACCATTCTCAGAACCGCTCTCATCAACAAAAGTGAAAATAGTAGGCCCCGAGGTCTGCTTAATCTGGGCAACTTCAACATCAAGACTGACACGTCTTCCTACAAGACGGGAGAGGTCAGACAGGCGTGCTGAAGAGGACTTTTTTACAATATTTTCAGTGCGGTAAATCTCCGGGATAAACTCTTCAAGATCAATATTACCATTATCACGGACATTACGAACCTTTACAAATATAGGGTCCCTTTCTTTGTGATCGGTGATCACATTACTGTTGTGAATCAGACCTTTTATATGGTTATTTAATAGAACAAATGTTCCAAAATTTGCAAATCCCTGTACACTGGCTTCATATATATTTCCAACTTTCACATCGTCAAGCTCACAATTGGCTCCAAGACGATATACAACAATATCACTGTTATTTTCCATGAATATTTCACACCTTATTTTAATTAATTATTATAATAGTCAAAATTCCAAATTGACTTTCATCGTTTTTTGTGTGAGGGAAGCGGCCCTCATGCACGTTTCTATGAGCTGGCAGCAAGATCAAATAACCTGCATTCTCCATCTCTTCTGCCTTTTGCAATAATTGTATCCCCGGAATTAAGCATCTCATTCTTACCGGGATGATATTTCCAGCGCCCTTTATCTTTACTCTTAACCGCAAGAACAACCATACCTGAAACTGTACCCAATGACGCCTCTGTGAGAGTTTTTCCGACAAGCGGTGAATTTTCACAGACCATTACTTTTGTAATAATCTCATCTGATTCCCGAACAATTTTCCTGAATACAGGTGGAATCTCAATCTCGCGCAAAATTACGTCAACAATAGCACAGGCACAATTACTGATGGTTTCTGCAAATGAAGACATATACAGGAGTCCCCGGAGATCTTCTACATTATTTATTCTCTTTGCCGCTTCAAGTACCCAGAGATCAAGCCTGTACCGCATATCATCCATCCTGGCATCAAGTGAGACAACCTCATCCGCCACCTCCCTGTTATTGAATAACAGAGAAGTATATGCCAGACCGACAGCCAGTTCACTCACATCTTTCATCTCAACAATAAGTGCAACTACCCGGTCAAGATCTGTTACTTCTTCAGCGCCGGTTTCCAGAGTTTCGGGAACCTGTGGAGTTGACCCTGCCAGGTCATATAGCGGGTCGATACCCACTTCCAGACCCTTGGCAATCAGAATATCACCATCAAGAATTCTGGAATCCTTGTCAGGGTCATATCTCCATGTTACCCCGCGGCGTATGGCAATTACACGCATACCGGTTATACTCTGAAGATTTAGTTCACCTAAGGTACGACCGTCAAGAGTACTATTCTCCCCTACAACAATACGGACTGTAACTTCTTCAGCCTCAGGAAGAGCCAGTTTGAGTTTTGCCGGGAATTTGACATTCTTAAGAATTATTGTCGCAATTTCAGAGGCTGAATTTGAAATTTTCTCAGCAGACTCTGCAACCTGCAGCATTCCACTCATGGCCTCGGCTTCTTCAATACGCCTTGCTCCAAGAATGCTCTGAATACGTGCCTGATATACAAGCTGATTCATGCTTTCTTCAAGATTCATTACTTCCCGGGCAATCTCCTTATTCTCAAACAAAATTGCAGAATAGGAGAGGTCAACCATCAGCTCTGATATGTCCTTCATCTCAATCAGGACATCTTTAAAGCTAATCGGTTGATATTCAAGTTCAGTCATAGGTATTAGTCCTGTATGCGTTTACAGCTAAATATGTATCACTATACATATGATTTATAAGAGTATATTAATAGCGGCAACCAGCACTGTCGCTCCCACAAGATCTATTACCCCCGTAATTACCGGGATACCAAAATTATCCGGATCCAGACCATACCTGAAAGAAAGGCTTGCCGTAATATACGCAATAACATTTGTAAGAGTCAGGACAACTAACCCTGAACCCAGTGTTATTAAAATCATGAGTAAAAGTCCGGGTGAAGCAACCATAAGCAGAATTGAAGCACCATGAACGGTCACCGCTAATAATGGAAACACAATCAGAGCATATATGTAAGTCATCCGGAAATACGAAAAAACCTCTTTTTCAGGCATATAACTCGGAGAAACAGCACCCATATGCATACCTGTTGCCAGTCTTGAGCACAGGATTCCGGCTATCGAACCACATCCACCTGCAAAAGGAGGGATAAGAATCAGGAATACTGCATAAGCTACCAATTTGTCAAGAACCATTGCATATGTAAGGCCGGCAAGAGTGCCTATAAATGAAAGACTGATTAACAGCGGAACAATTTCACGGGCAATATCCTTTAGATCTTCCCTAACACTAAGCGAATATATTGAATATATTAACAAAATGAGGGATATTGCCCCAAAAAACATAACCCGTATGCCTGTATCCAGCTGCAGGATAAAAACTCCGGTAAGTAAAAGGATCGGCAGTGTCACAACATCCCCCGAAGTCGTAACAGTGGGAGCGGCAATCATATCGAGATCAAGTTCATACCGGTAACTCAGAAGAGTTACAATAAGTGTAATTCCAATCACAATAATGCCGGAAATAACCCCGCTTACAACTGAAATTATAATTATATCCAGAAGTCCAAGATTACCAATACCAAAAAACATGCATATAATGTATGCAAAAATTCCAAGCACAAAAGCAATTATTATCGTAGAGGAAAAAGATAATCTGAGATTTATACCCAACACACTGTCATCAGAGAAATCTACTTCGAATGCACCCAGATGCATAGAAGAAGAAAGACGGGAAGCAAAGATTCCGGAAATGCTCCCACGCATATTGATTGATGCAGGGAGAAGAACCATCAGAGCAGGGATTAGTTCAAGTACATCACGCACTGAACCTAAGTACATACCCGCAATTACTGCCGCAAATGTACTTACTAACAGGGCTACAAGTCCTGTCAGTAAAAGTTTCCACTGACTGCCGATGCCCTGCTGGATTTTCATCACCATCCCCTGTCATAATATTACCCTATAAACGGCAGTTCTGTCATTGTAAGATCAGCCGGAGCGATCACTTCTCCCTTAAAGGTTCGCTTTGCATCCTCTATATGGTTTGTCATACTTGTATAACGTGAACTAATATGGACAAGCGCCAGTTTACGAGCTTTGATTTCAGAAGCAACCACCCCCGCTTCACCGGCAGTTGAATGAAAAACCTCCCTGGCACGTTCTTTTTCAGAGTCATCATATGTCGCATCGTGTATCAGAAGATCTGCACCCTCTGCCAGTTCTTTCCACATTTTACAGTCAGGTCTGGTGTCACCCGTATATACAATCGTCCTACCAGGACGAGCCGGACCCATTACATCATCCGGAAAGATTTCAACCTCTTCTCCGTCTCTTTCAATACATACAGATTCTCCGCGCTGAAGTTTTCCAAACTCCGGACCTGGCGGGACGCCAAGTGATATCGCATGCTCACGGTCAAACCTGCCAGGTCGTTTATCCTCAGAGAGAATGTAGCCCAGACCCATCATGCCATGGTTCGATGAGAAGGCACGGACATGATAACCGTCAAACGGTACAACCGAATCTGACCTGAGTTCACTCGACATAATCCTGAAACTGAGTTTTGTCTTAGATATGGCAATTACATTATCCACAAATTCATGAACCCATCTGGGTCCGTAGATTGTGAGCGGATCCTCACGTCCCATAAATGAAAGCGTCTGCACAAGACCAAGGACACCCAGATAGTGATCGGCATGCCAGTGGGTAATAAATATCGCATCAACCGTAAAGCCGGTCCTGGCCCTCATCATCTGTTGCTGTGCCCCCTCCCCACAATCAAAAAGAAGTGCGTCAGAGCCCCTTTTAACCATAATA
>DAOVRB010000028.1 GCA_030628325.1 Methanomicrobiaceae archaeon
AGGTGGATATTAACAATTTGTCTGGCACTGGGTCTTGGCTCTATGCCTGTGATGAACTCATGGGATGTCCTGATATATGCTCCGATCGTCCTGCTGGTGGGTGCTTTTGTCTGGTGGCGGTCATGGAAAGACGGGGTGGATGATCCCTGTCCGTGGAGGGTGATGATTCTTGTTCCTGTAATTTCAGTTCTCGCGTACCTGCCATATTACCTGATGCTTGAAACACAGGGTATCAGTGGGGTGGGCCTGGTTACTACACCTTCAGACCCAGTGGAGTATATGCTGGTCTTTGGATTTTTTATTGTGATTTTCCTGCTTGATTGTCTCAAAGATTTATGGCACCGCCCTTATCTGCTCCTTGTTGCCGTTCCGTTTATCCTTGCCGGATACACTGCGGCAGGCATTGCCATGGTCCCTCTTATCTGTATTCTTTCACGAAAGCGAATAAGCACCTGTGAACTTCCTGCAGTATTTGGTCTTTTAATTATCACGTTTATTGAGATAATCTATCTGAAGGACAATATGGGTGACACATATTTCAGAATGAATACTGTTTTTAAGTTTTCTCTTGTTGCCTGGATGCTTATGGGTGTGTCGGCTTTTTCAATAATAGGGAACTGGCTGGAGAAGAGCAATTATTCTCTGAGTTTATCTAAAAAACAGTTCAGAGTATTGTTTGTTTTTGTTATCGCCTTCTTTATTGCAGCCCCTGTTCTGATTCCTGACCTTAGTTACGGATATGGGAGTAAAACCCTTGACGGGTCTGAATGGCTGAAGAATCTTCATCCCGGTGATGCGGGTGCAATTGATTTCCTGCGTTTGATTTCTGATGTTGATGTACGGCTTGTTGAGGCTGAAGGAGGGGATTATAAGTATTTCTCACGGGTATCCTCGTTTACCGGGATTCCTGCTGTAATAGGGATGCCTTTCCATGAGCAGATGTGGCGTGGTGATGAGGGTCTTGTAGGCGAACGGATGTCTGATATTAAGTACATATATGAAAATCCGGAATTGTCTCCCGGTCTTCTGGAAAAATATGGAGTTACATATCTCTATGTGGGTAATTCTGAAAGAGAACAATATGAAGTTTCTCTTCCATTGAATGCGCTTATACCTGTATATGATGAAAACGGTGTGCAGATTTACAGGGTTATTCCACAGAAGCGGCTCTGAAATGTTTATAGTTCCGGTTATTTGGTTCCGGGTTACAAACCTTTATCCCTTTTTCTGTCGAATTAATATAGCTACATCAATCACTAACTGATGAGTGATGAAGAAGCAAATACGCTACCAGACTAAAAATAACAGTTTGTTATTTTGGTTTATGCTTCTGAATGAGGTGAGTTATGTCTAAAGTATATGTGAAATTTGAAGTTTCTGAAGAGATCCAGAATAAAGCTCTTGAAGCACTTGAGATCTCAAGGGATACAGGAAAGATCAAGAAAGGTTCTAATGAAGCAACAAAGGCAATTGAGAGAGGAACTGCTCAGCTTGTCCTTGTCAGCGGCGACGTTGAACCTGAAGAGATTGTTATGCACCTCCCGCTTCTCTGTGATGAAAAGCAGATTCCATATGTCATTATCAATAAGCAGAATGATGTTGGTGCGGCAAGTGGTCTTGACGTTGGCTCTGCTGCTGCAGCTATTGTCAAAGCAGGCAAAGCAAAAGAACTCGTTGATGAGGTTATCGGCCAGATCAACGAACTGAGAGCGTGAGGGATAGTCCATGGCAGATGGAACGCCAGCTGAAGTGATCGAGGTAATAGGCAGTACCGGCATGCACGGTGAGGCAATGCAGGTGAAGTGCCGTATTCTTGATGGCAAAAATAAAGGGCGAATAATCACCCGTAATACGGTGGGACCTATCCGTGAAGGTGATATCCTCATGCTCCTTGAAACCGAGCGTGAAGCAAAGAAACTATCGAGGCGGTGAAGTAAATGGTTGAATCATATATCTGTAGTTTCTGTGGCGGTCAGATAGAGCCCGGAACCGGTAAGATGTATGTCCGCAAGGACGGAAGTATATCTTTCTACTGCAGTTCCAAGTGTCAGAACAACCACCGTCTTGGAAGGGTTCCACGCCGTGTTACCTGGACAAAGGCAGGCCGTAAGGCACTCGGCAAGGAGTAAATTTTAATGGACCGCACCTTTCTGATGGTCAAACCTGATGGTGTCCAGCGCGGACTTGTCGGTGAGATTATTGCAAAGTTTGAGAAGAAGGGTTTCAAGATGATTGCAGGGAAGTTTGAAATGCTTCCTGAAGATCGTGTATTTGAGCACTATGCAGAACATGTTGAGAAACCGTTTTTCCCGGGTCTGAAAGCATATATCACGAGTGGTCCCTGCTTTCTCATGGTCTGGGAAGGAAAGGAGATCGTTGCAGTCAGCCGTGCGATGATCGGTGCAACAAATCCGGCAGAGGCTGCACCCGGTACAATACGCGGTGATTATGCCCTTGAGATCGGAATGAACATTATCCACGGTTCAGATTCAAACGAGACTGCAGGCCGTGAAATTGCAATCCACTTCTCAAAGGAAGAACTCATTGACTATACAAGGATCGATGAGCAGTTTCTCTACGAGTAAGGATTTCCGGGTAAAAACCCTTAAACATTTTTTTTGTTTTTTCTGTTGCAAATAACAGACAGTATTTTCTGTTGGTGATTACAGGTAACACTCCGTTTTTTGCCAGTAATAACAGATGGGATTTTGGCTTACTACAATCCCGTTGAGGAAACCTGATCAATATTATATTATGTGTGCCCTATAGTTCTATTGGAAAATGCTATCTAACCTTCTGAGTTTACTTATTCTCAGTATATCGTCACTGATAATTCTTATCAACCCGCTTGGGGTTCTCTTGATGTATGCTCTGCTTTCTGAGGGGATGGAAAGAGACGCAAAGCGGCAGGTTGCACGGGAAGCGTGCAAAATTGCATTTGTCATACTACTTATATTTACTGTTTGCGGAACCTGGATTCTGCAGGTATTTGGTATTTCAATTGATGCTTTCCGGATTGCCGGCGGGATTTTGCTTTTTGGAATTGGTATGGAGATGGTCTATGCAAAGCAGTCACGAACCAAGGTGACAGCAACGGAAAAATACGAGAGTATTGATGCATCCGATATAGCAGTTATGCCGCTTGCACTACCTATGATTGCAGGTCCCGGTTCGATTACAACTGTGGTTGTGCTTGCAAATGAGGCGTTGCATTATCATGTACTGTCGATTATTGTGGTTATTTTTTCAATTGTTTTAATCATACTGTTAACATATATTCTGTTGATTAATGCAGATAAAATTGTAGAAAAAGTCGGGCAGCGTGAATATCGTGTGATAAACAGGCTGATGGGTATTTTGCTCATAGCGATTGCCGTTCAGTTTGTGATAACCGGTCTGCTTTCCGTATTTCCGATACTTGCCGGAGGGGTATGAATGTCTGATAAATTATTGATTGCCGGGTGGTTGATTTCCGGGTTTTGCCTGATAGTTAGTGGAATTCTGATTGGGCTGAAAATACTGGGTGTAGTGATAAGCGGGAGCCAGTATATACTGGCTGGTATGGCAGTTTTGCTTATTTTGGGTATTGTAATAATAATTACAAACTCAATGGATGCAACAGATGAGAGTGCAGGCTAAATGTCCGTCACAATCTGCTGTGCACAGATAAAGAGCACCTGGGAAGATCCCGCTGAAACACTGGGCAGGGCTGGTTTTTGTATTGAAGAGGCGTCAGAAAAGGGCGCTTCGCTTGTATGTTTTTCTGAACAGTTTGCAACCGGATGGGGTCCTCTTGCAAAGGATAATATTGAAGACTTATCCGGGAAGATAGTGTCAACCCTTTCCTCTCTTGCCAGAAAAAATTCCATCGCCGTTCTTGGGTCTTTTCGTGAGCGTTCTTCTCCACTTCCAAAAAATACGGCGTTTGTCATTGGGAAAAATGGCAGTGTCGTTGTGACCTATTCAAAGATTCACCTGTTTTCACCTGCATGTGAGGATGAGGGTTTTTCTGCCGGTGACAGGTTGTCGGTCTTTGATATTGATGGAGTAAAGTTTGGAGTTGCAATATGCTATGACCTCCGGTTTCCTGAGATCTTTTATTATTACAGACGCATTGGTGTTGATTGTGTTTTGGTTCCTGCTGCGTGGCCCTGCTGGAGAGTTGAACAGTGGGAACTTCTTATTCGTGCAAGGGCGCTGGATAACCAGTATTATGTCGCTGGCATTAATTCTGTTGGTACAACTCCTGTTGAGTACTATTGCGGCGGTTCACTGGTTGCAGGTCCCCTGGGAGATGTTATTGCCCGGGGTGATGAGGATGAGGGTCTGACTTTTGCAGAAATTGATCCGGTCCGGGTGAAAACGTCCGCAAATGAGTTGCCAATACTTTCACACCGCAGAGAAGACCTTTACATGCGATTACTTTCAGATTTGTGAAGGAGTCTGATGCGGGGAGAAGAACACGTTTTAATTTCAGTTTTAGGTGCAGGTCTTATGATTCTGCCTGTGTTACCCGGTACAGATCTTTTAGAGCTGGTTGTAATATTTATGGGTGTAATTATAGGTTCACTTGCACCTGATGCTGATATTGCCAATGCAGCAATAATGCATGGCTTCCGTAATAGTAAGAGATTAAATTTTGGTTTGAGAGGTTCCACTGTCCTGTTTCTGCCATATTTTGGATATATTGTCCGGTATCTGATCTATTATCCTGTATCAGCTGTAATCTGGATTTTATCTTTAGGGCGAGTGAAACCCAAGCACAGGGGATTCCTTCATTCCTTTTTTGGTGGTGTAATTACTACATTATTGCTCCTGTTATACATTGGTCTGGCAGCCATATGGCTGAATTGCTTTAATACCGTGTTCCTGCTTATGTTTGGATCCGGTTTTTTTGCAGGTTATATGATGCATCTGCTTGAAGATTCATGCACAAAGTGTGGTGTTGCATGGGTATATCCGTTCAGTAAAAAGAGGTTGTGCGGGGAGGTGGTGCCGTGGAATAAGAGGGAATATCGCCCTTTTGTTTTTTGTCTGTTAATTGTTGCAGTTATAGCTGTAATTGTTCTGGCAGGTTGTTCTCTTCCGGTTCCTGGTGGTATTTTTGTTATGGTCCCTGTTGCATTTTTTGCGCTCTGGGCGGTGTTTTTCCTTTTGTCAGGTGTTCATGTCGCGTAAGAGGTTATTACTTCCACAACTGAAGTTGTGGATTTTCTGCCTGTTTTTCCCGCAATTGCTATGTAAAGCACTTCGTGATTTGTTATCAGACAGTGCCGAAAGCCTATGCTTCATGCACGTTTAGCATGAAAGTGGCAAATGCCACTTTCATCAAACAGTGCGTGACCTTGAGAGGTCATGCACGTTTTTTAAAAGACCCGGTTTCCATTATCTATACTAACTGCAAACTACTATTGATCTATATGTTTCGTCTCGTCTGCGTTAACTGTGGAGCGGAATTTCTTCCCGATGATATAATTTATCGGTGCAGAAAGTGTGAACATCTGCTCACAGTAAAATATGACCTTGAAAATATTGAGGTAAACAGGGCTGAATGGGACCGGAGACCAATGCGCCTCTGGCGCTATCGTGAACTTCTGCCTGTCAGCCGGGAACCTGTAACTCTGCATGAAGGTGGCACCCCGTTGTATCATCTGAAGTCCATAGGCAAAGAACTTGGGTTAAAAGAACTCTATGCAAAGCACGAGGGTCTGAATCCGTCAGGTTCATTCAAAGACCGTGGTATGACAGTCGGGGTCTCAATGGCACTGGAACTCGGTATGAAGACTGTCGCGTGTGCAAGCACCGGGAATACGTCTGCAAGTCTTGCAGCGTATGCTGCAAAGGCGGGTATACCTGCAGTAGTCCTTCTTCCGGCAGGTAAAGTTGCCCTTGGGAAGGTGGCACAGGCACTTATGCACGGTGCGAAAGTCATTGCGATTCGGGGTAATTTTGACCGTGCACTTGAAATGGTCTATGATATATGTTTATCTGAGGGCCTGTATCTGTTAAACTCCGTAAACCCGTACCGCCTTGAGGGCCAGAAGACAATTGGTTTTGAGGTGATTGATCAGCTCGGTTGTGTGCCTGACAGGATGGTTCTTCCTGTTGGAAATGCAGGCAATATATCTGCTGTATATAAGGGTCTTTGTGAATTTGTGGAACTGGATTTTATTGATTCACTTCCGATGATGACCGGTATCCAGGCGGCAGGTTCACGTCCTGTTGTGGATGCAATTGAACAGAATCTTGATATGGTGGTTCCGCAGGCGGACCCTGAGACTGTTGCAACCGCAATTCGTATCGGTGCACCGGTAAATGCTGAAAAAGTATTAACCGCGATTCGTGCAACGGGTGGTACTGCAGATGCGGTGACAGATGATGAAATTCTTGCCATGCAGCGTGACCTTGCCAGAAAAGAGGGTATTGGTGTTGAACCGGCATCAGCAGCCTCTGTTGCAGGGGTGAAAAAACTGATTGAGTCCGGTGTTATTGACCGTGACGAACGTATCGTTTGTGTGGTAACCGGCCACCTGCTTAAAGATCCTGAAACTGTGATAAAACAATGCGAATCTCCGATAGAAATAGATGCAGATATAGAGTCTTTGCTCTCTGTACTGCGTTAATCTTTATAATTGCCCCTTCGATGGCGCTGTCTGCCACTTATGAGGTATACCCGAACGGTACACTCTACCACGGGGTTGTTGAAGTAGCTGAGGCTTCTGAATACTTTTTTTATGAGTCCGGTATGATAGGTGAACGGGTTTCTCTGCAGGTAAGCGGAGTTTTACTGAAAAATGAATCCGGTGTGGTTGAATTTGAAGAATCAGGTTCTTCAGAGATTAAGTTTCCTACGGGTAATTATACTGTTGAGTTTGATGCTCCACTGAAAGATAATTATTTCAATACGGTTTTTAGTGAACCATATGAAGTGACTCTGCATCTGCCTTCCGGACTGAGTGTGGGTAATCCTCTGCTGGGTATGATCAGCACCGGGGGGAAGGTGTCTCCAGATGACACGAATGCATCTGTAAGCAATGGCAATGTTACCATACACTGGGAAAAAACCAGGTCTCCGGAGTGCCGGTTTTATAACGAATTTCAGGAGCAGTTGCTCATAATTTTCGGGACTTTATGGCTTGCACTGCTTGCTGTGTTTCTGGTTCCATATATGCTGGCCCGGCGCAGGCAGGAGTGAATTTGTTTTTTGTGGAAATGACGGATTCAGAGGGTATTTTTTAACCGTCTTTCGGGAAATACCCATAATATATGCCACTTTACTATATGATCCTGTTTCCCGGTATAACTGGTGCATTTGGTCAACATCCTGCAAATTCTTCACCTCTGTGAGTATGTCATTTCAGGCAGTTTAATTTACTATCAGTGTTACTGAGGTGGGCATTTTTTAATGACCATTTACAGAAAAGAGACGTGACAGAGTTTTCTTTCGTATTTCGAATTCTCTCCATTTTTCATTTATATCTGCTAAATGGATTTTCATATTTTCAAGATTGTTGATAATTTCTTCTGAACCTGACCCTTCCAGAGAAGATGTAAGTTTCATACATGCATAGATAGAATTCTCCAATTTGCCTGTCAGCTCTGAAATTTCTTCTACCAGTTCCAGATTTACCATATAATCTCTATATGTCGCATCGTCTCTTAGTTTTCTGTCAACCTCTTTTGTGATGTCAAAAATAATTGTGGCAACATAGTCCACTGATTTTTCCCCTTTCTTTGTAATACTGAGCGGAAATGTTTCAGTATATAGTGAAAAAACATCGCCTGCTTTCTTAAATGTTCTTTCTTTTTTCCGGCCTGTTCCGGAGTCAAAAATATCCTGATAGTCATCCATGGTACCGATCAGAACAGACGGCATAATTTCATAAATGGGCTGGTTGGTGGCATTAATAGTAAGCCCCATATTAAGGCAGATATTCATAAAAGCCCTATTATAATAGATCAGTTTCAATTTTCTGCTAATAATAAAGATAGGATAATTAATAGCATCCAGTAGTTTTCCGTAATATTGGACAATTCCTTTCTCAGTTGCAGGTATAGGAGAATTCAGTACATTGTCTATAACATTAGAATCTGATTTAGGCCGTAAAATAAAGAGAATCTGATTGATGTTGCCTTTTTTATCATTTATTAATATAATATTGATTGAG